>JBIKZM010000106.1:0-5537 GCA_044354735.1 Crocinitomicaceae bacterium | reverse complement strand
AACAAATGAAAAAAATAATTATCTGGGTATTGGTTCTGGGCCTTTTAGTTGGTTTTTTAGCGCCGCTCATCAATTCGTCTTCAATTGATAGCGCCAACCAAGCAGCTACTTTTGGTTTCAAAGAAAATTTAGCCACCACATATGGCCAAACCATCGCTATTCCGCTAAAGCTCACTGAAAACTGTACGGCCCTCGAGCTCAAAATTGCAGATTCTGTGGTGCTAAAGGTGCAAAAACCAAAGAAAAAGGAAATCTATTTCTTGGACACTAAAGATTTTAAACCGGGGGCTTACCTTTTAGATTTACAAGTGCAAGACGCCAATGGCAATCTTTGGACCGAACAACGCAATTTGCGTATTTTGTCGGATATCAAACCAGAAAGATGGTCTTTGAAATTGGGCGCGTCTTTCACCCACGACACCCGCAATTATACGCAAGGCCTCACCTTCTGGAACGGCGAACTGTATGAATCTACCGGCGACCCCAACCAAGACGGCAGCTCCATGGTTTCAAAAATCAATATGGCAACTGGCCAGCCCGTTGTGCAGGGTAAAACTACTTTCAAGCTGCAGCTCGACGCCAGCAAATTTGGAGAAGGAATCGCTGTTTTTGGCGATGAAATTTTCCAACTCACCTGGAAAAACCAACAGTGTTTTGTCTACGATCTCAAAACATTTCAACTCAAACGCGAGTTGGCCTACAACGGCGAAGGTTGGGGGCTTTGCACCGACGGCAAGCAGCTGATTATGTCCGATGGCACCGAACGCCTCACTTTTAGAGATCCCAAGACTTTTGAAACCTTGCGCACTTTAGAAGTATATTCAGACCAAGGCCCCTTGCCACAACTCAACGAACTTGAGTTTATTGACGGACTCATTTATGCGAATATTTATACTACAAATTTTATTGCAGTTATTGAACCCAAATTAGGAAGGGTTATTGCGCTCATCGACGCCGGTAATTTGGTGGCTGAAGGCAAGGGCAATGGCGAAGTCTTGAACGGCATCGCTTATAATGCCAAAACGGGTAAAACCTACATGACGGGCAAAAACTGGCCTAAAATGTTTGAAGTAAGCATCATTAAATAACTTTTTATGGAAAATCTGCGAAAAGATTGGGCTGAAATCAAAAGCAACGATAGCTGGTCCATTTTTAAAATCATGGCCGAATTCGTCGAGGGTTATGACAAAATGGCGAAAGCGGGCCCGTGTATTTCTATATTTGGCTCGGCCCGCACCAAAACTGATCAGCATTACTATACCCAAACTGTAGAACTCGCCGAAAAAATTGCCAGAGCCGGTTACGGTGTGATTACCGGCGGTGGCCCAGGCATTATGGAAGCGGGAAATAAAGGCGCCAAGCAAGGTGGTGGTGCATCTGTCGGACTCAACATCGATTTGCCTTTCGAGCAATTCCACAATCAATACATAGACCGCGATCATTTTTTGGAGTTTGATTACTTTTTTGTCCGCAAGGTCATTTTTGTCAAGTATGCGCAAGCATTCGTCATTATGCCGGGTGGTTTTGGAACACTTGACGAACTTTTTGAGGCCATTACGCTCATTCAAACCCGAAAAATTGCCAAGAGGCCGATTGTGTTGTTTGGAAGTGCTTTTTGGCAGGGCTTGTTTGATTGGGTCAAAAATGTGCAACTCTCTGAAGGGCTCATTTCCGAATCTGATTTAGACTTGTTCAAAATTACGGACTCAACTGATGAAGCGCTGCAGTTTATTGATGACTTCTTTCGTTCACACGCGCTTTCTCCAAATTTCTAAGCATCTTTGTAACACATATACCGCTTCTTCATGTTGGATAAAATCAAACGTACGCTTAGGTTGGTCATCCCTTTTATCAAGACCAAACTTTTCTGGAAACATTTTGGCTTGGTCATTTTGTTTTACTTAGTGATGGTTTTTGCCACGATCCTCTACCTCGATTTTGCTACAAATCACGGTGAAAAAATCGCCGTTCCCAATTTAGTGGGTATATCTGGCGAAAAAGCCAAAAACCGCATCGAAGAACTCGATCTCACTTATCAAATTGTGGACAGTATCTACGACCCAAAATTACCTGAAGGCACCGTCGTTGAGCAGCTTGTTGAGCCCACTTCACTCTCACAGGTATATGTAAAATCAGGGCGTGTTATTGGCCTCAGGTTGTCAAAGAAAAGTCAATTGGTAGAGATGCCAAGTCTACTGCACAAACAAATCCAATTTGCGCAGAGTATTCTCGAGCAAAGAGGTTTGCGTTTCACGATCCAATATCAACCAACCGCCGAGGCCAATGGTTCGGTTCTTGACCAGCGCTACAAAGGTCGGCGCATCGCGGAAGGAGAGCGCTTGCCTATTGGTGCAGTTGTCACGCTCATAGTGGGGCAGAATGACGAAGGTGAACCGATAGCATTGCCTAATTTATTGGGCCTGACCATGTCAGAAGCCAAATATATTTTTGACACGTTGGGTGTGAGCAGTTATTCTTTCATTTGTCCGGATTGTTTAACGGGTCAAGATTCTGCTGCTGCCCGAATTTTTTCGCAGTCTCCAGAATATATTGAAGCAACGACCGTTTTTAAATCCACTCAATTTATCCTCTCCATGGAAAAAGGAGGAGACGGACAAAATCCTTAATTTATGATGCGCATCTTATTTACATTTTTTGCCTTTCTGATTTTTTCATTTTCTTGGTCACAGGGTCTTGAAATTGGACCAATCAGCATAAATGATCAGCTTGCACGGCCCTTTGGGCAACTCAAAAGCACCGTAAATACCATCGACAGTTCTTTTTTCTATGCGCCTGATACCCTCGATTTGCCGTTTTTTGATGAATTTTCTACAGATAAGTTTCAAAAATACACTGCACAGTTCAACGATCCGGGCGTGAGTTCTACGCTTTACTATCAGTTGCTGAATCCAAGTACGCTTGTGCCTTTTGCTTCGACACAAACCTTTACTGACCAAGCTACTTTTCGCCGCACTTTTGATCAAACGACAAGTACTTTTACCGATTCCATATTTCCTGCCACTGCTGTGAAGGTTGCCGATTTTTCAGCTTTCCCTTTGAGTTATCAGACGCTCAACCTCTATCCAACTTACTGTATCTATGATACCATAGGTGTAGTGGACACGCCCGATACTATTTTGGTGCAAAACCCAAATTTTGTGCAAGATTCTGCGCGTATTTTCTTTGCTACGCTCAATGACCCCAATGCACTTTGGCTAGATACTTATGCCTATCGAAACAACCGGTTTGCAGTCGAGCCTCGCTCAATAGGGGTAGTTACATTTGACGGTTTGGATGCCACTGGCTACCCATATGCTATTGGCACAAGCCTTACCAATACTGCTGACTACCTGAATGCAAAACCATTAGACCTCAGCCCCTACACTGCTGCCGATTCATTGTATTTTTCATTTTTGGTGCAAGCACAAGGCTTTGGTGACCTACCAGAAGCTACCGATTCACTGCGCCTTGAGTTTTATGCCAAAGACCTCGACCAATGGTTTCATGTTTGGGCCACTGCAGGCGATACCACCGCTCCTTTTAAAGTGGTTCATTTTGCGCTTAAAGAGGCGAAGTATTTTAAAAAAGGATTCCAGTTCCGCTTCAGTAACTATGGCGCACTTTCTGGCGCCTTAGATCATTTTCATATCGATTATGTGCATTTGCGCACGCAATCCAACATGGCCGACACCTTATTTAAAGATTTTGCATGGGTGTATCCCATGAATACGTTGTTACAAGATTATACTGCTGTCCCTTGGGACCATTACAAAAACACACCGAAACCGTTCAGGAATGATTTCCCTGTAGTGCTTCACAATGGCAGCCCTACGCCTGAAAACAACCAATTTGCAGGCCAGTTCACCATAGACCAGGCTGGAACACAACTCAATCAATTTTCAATTGCGGGTAGTCAGTTGTCTAACGGTGATTTAAATTACGCGCCCAACACAACATATTTGTCTGCGCACAACATCAGTACTTTTGGCGCGTTCCCAACAAATGCAGGTGGTGACGAACAAGCGTTCCGTGTCAGTGGCACCTTGAACGTACAGTTCCCAAATTTAACGCTCAATGACACCACTAGCTTTTACCAACCGTTTTTTAACTTTTACAGTTACGACGACGGCAGTGCAGAAGCTGCTTTTGGCCCAACAGGTGCACAAGCTCGTTTGGCAGTGGAATACAATGCTTACGAGGCCGATTCTTTAGTGGGTGTATCATTCCATTTTGTACCTTCAGTAATTGACGTAGCCAATAAATTATTTTTAGTAAGTGTTTGGAGCAATGAAAACGGACACCCCGGCACGCTGCTTTACGAAGACGACGTGTTTTTTCCAAGAACACCACTCTACGGTGATGAACGCGGTATTTTTGTGCCTTATTATTTTACCGATACCCAAAAAGTAGGTGTTCCGACTTCGTTTTTTATAGGTTGGCGGCAACTCGATGCAGAGCGCTTGAATTTGGGCTTAGATAGGAATATCGACCATTCGGATAAAGTTCAATACAGCGTAGATGGGGGCTTTACTTGGTATACCTCACCATTTGAAGGTTCGGCGATGGTTCACCCCATCTTTTCTACGGCACTCGATGCCAGTTTGGGCCTTTCCAATGAACTTGCTCAGCAAGAAACGTGGAGTGTTTTCCCAAATCCTGCGCAAAAGGAAATACAGGTAACCTTACCACTCCATTATCAAGGAAAACAAATTATTTTGTGCGATGCATTGGGCAAAACTCAGCTGTCTGAATCAGACAGTACTTTTGATATTAGCATGTTGCCTAATGGTGTTTATTTCTTGCGTTGTCCGCAAACAAGCTTAGGTACTTTAAAGCTGATCATCAACAACTAATGAGCGAAAATTTAGAGATTGAAGTAGAGGAAGCAGACCTCTTTGAACATTACCGATTCAAGGCAGACCCGGGTCAGGAGGTCATTCGTATTGATAAATTTTTGTTGGACCGCATGGCGGACACTTCCCGAAACAAAATTCAAGTGGCCGCTAGAAATGGCAATATCCATGTCAATGGCGAGCCTGTCAAGCAAAATTACCGCGTCAAACCAGGCGATGAAATTGCCATTGTATTGCCCTATCCAGTCAGAGAAATTGAACTCATTGCACAAGATATTCCGATAGAAGTGGCTTACGAAGACGACGATTTATTGGTGGTCAATAAAGCCGCAAATATGGTGGTACACCCTGGCTATGGCAATTATTCAGGTACACTCGTGAATGCACTCGTTTTCCATTTTGAGCACTTGCCAACGCGCCCGAAAGATTATTTTGGAAGGCCAGGTCTCGTGCATCGGATAGACAAACATACCACCGGATTGCTGGTCATTGCAAAAACTGAAAATGCCCTCAATGACCTAGCCAAGCAATTTTACGACCGCACTACCGAACGGCGCTATTACGCCTTGGCTTGGGGCGATATCAGCGAAGACGGGACTATTGAGGGCCACATTGGAAGGTCGCTTAAAAACCGAAAGGTCATGACGGTTTTCCCCGATGGAGCATACGGTAAACACGCGATTA
>JBIKZM010000105.1:0-5540 GCA_044354735.1 Crocinitomicaceae bacterium | reverse complement strand
CAACACCCAATATTATGTGTTCAACGAGGCCTCTTCAACGCTTACTTACGGCGATGCGATTCAATACGACGGCACTACCGTCTTGCTCACCGCAGCAGCTAGTGTACAATGTAACCAATTGTATCACATCAAATTAGCGATTTCTAATGTGGGTGACCAATCCTACGACTCCGGTGTTTTCTTAGAAGCGGGTTCATTTAGCTCGTCGGCAGTAGATGTTGCAGTTGCTACAGTTTCTGGCGACACCACCATTGTTGAAGGCTGTACTTATGCCGACTTTATCTTTACACGCCCTCCAGGACAAGTAAACGACACGCTTATCATCAACTATACAATTGGCGGTGTCGCCCAACAAGGAATTGACTACAACACACTTCCAAACCCAATTACTTTTTTACCCGGAGAAGACACCGTTATTATCACCCTCACGCCTACCCAAGACGGCATCAACGAAGGTTTTGAGTCTGTTGTGATTACCGTACAATTGATCAACCCTTGTGGTGACACCATCACCTCAACCGGCACCATTTACATAGGTGAGGGGCCCATCATCAATATAACCGGCAACAATCCAACGGTATATTGTGCAGCTGATAGCGTTTGGCTAACAGCGAGCGCCTCGGGTGGCTACGCACCATATGACTACGCTTGGGAAAACTTAGCAGGTTCCAGTCTCGGCACCAATGACTCCATTTCGGTGGGTATAGGCCAAAACGGAACTATGTACTATTTAGTAAGCGCCACAGACAACTGTAACTTCACACAAACCGACACCGTTACGGTTACTATGAACCAAACACTGGCCATTGACACCATTTATGTGGGGCCTTCTACCTGTGTGCCGACTGGTTTCGTTTCTGTACAAGCATCAGGTACGCAAGGCGTGCCGCAGTATAACTGGACAGGGCCAGGGCCAAATGGCTTTATCGACGCCTCAGTTTGGCAAAATATTCCTTCAGGTTGGTATTACATTACTATTGAAGACAACGTTTGTACCGTTACTGACAGCGCCTTTGTAGATGTACTTGACCCGCCAGTAGCTGAATTCAGCGCAAGTGTAACAGAAGGTTGTGCGCCACTCAGTGTTACGTTTACCAACACCAGTCAGAACGCCAACACATTTAGTTGGAACTTTGGCGACGGACAAACCGGAAGCAGCAACGACCTCAGTGCACAAAACCACATTTTCGCTGTGCCGTTTGGAACTTACACGGTTACCTTAACGGCAAATCAGGGGCCGCAATGTTCAGATGTTGCGTCCATTACCATCACTGTGAATGTGTGTGGTTGCACAGATCCACTTGGCACCAACTACAACCCACTTGCAAATGTAAACGACGGTTCTTGTGTGTACCCAACAGGTTGTACAGATCCGCTGGCACTCAATTACGATCCAAACGCACTCATCGAAGACGGCAGCTGTGTGTACGCCATCCCAGAAGTCATTGCGCCAAATGTCTTTAGCCCGAACGCAGACAACAACAACGAAACGTTCTACCTAGACACCAAAAATGTCATCTCCTTGCAACTCATTATCATGAACCGCTGGGGGAATGTCTTAATGGATGTTACCTCTGTAGACCTCATCAACAACAACCCGGCTTGGGACGGTAAAATCAACGGAGAAGCCGCAAGCGAAGGCGTCTACTTTTATAAGTACGTCGGCGCAGGTCTCAACAACCAAGAAGTAAGCGGCCACGGTTTCTTACATTTAGTTGACAAAAAATAATGAAAAGGAGGCTTAGGCCTCCTTTTTTATGGCACAACATCTGTACATTTGTTTCTATCAATGAAGCAAAATAAAATCATTTGGATCAGTTTAGTTCTAACACTTGTTGGGCTGATATTATATTTTGCTACACTAAATAACACTAGTGCTAAAGGCGGAAAAGCATACGGTGGTGTGCTCAGAATTAGTTCAAAAAGCAAAAAACCCACCATCTTTCCACTGGCCAATAATACCATTGAAGCACAACGGCTACAACAACTCATTTTTGAACCCTTACTCAAGCCTGCGCAAAACGAACGGGGTTGGCGCTATTGTTTGGCTTCTCAAATCGAGCTGAATTCAAAAAGAAACCAGGTCCTTATCCACCTAAAGAAAAACATACATTTCACTGATAATCCTTGCTTTCGTTTTCATACGTCAGAACTGAGTGCAGAAGATGTGGCTTTTAGTCTCAGCTTAGCGTGTACAAAACAAGAAAAAATTCAACAAGAATTGTTATTGCCTAAATTGATTGTTGGCGGGGAACGCTTTTATCACAATAAGTCTAACCCTATTCAAACCTATGTTTCAGGAATTCGTGTAATAGATAACTATACTTTACAAATAAAACTAACCAGTGCTTACAATCATTTTTTTAATCTATTGACTAGCCCAAGCCTAGGTATTTTAAGCAAACAAGCCGCCAAGTATTATGGGCCTAACATCGCAAGCCATCCTGTCGGAACGGGCCCTTTTCTCTTGCAAAACAAATTAAAAAATACCTACATATTTGAACGCAACCCTTCTTATTGGCGACACGACAAATATGGCAACCAACTCCCCTATCTAGACCGTGTTGAGTTGAGTTGTGGTGCGTCCGGACAACTAGCACAAAAACTATTATTAAAAAACAAACTCGATCTTCTTTTCGACCTCCCATTAGACGACCTCAGAGAAGCTTTTGGCACACTCAACGATGCCAAACAGGGTAAAAATCCGCTGCATGAAGTTTACATCAAAAATGCAGCAAAAGTGCACTTCATTCAATTCAGTTGTAAGGGGTCGTTTCAAAATCTGGCTGTCAGGAAAGCTTTTGCACTTGTCATTGACAGTGAAACCATATGCGAAGCGGTTCTGAAAGGAGAAGGACAAGCATTAAATGGACGATTTATACCTACCCAAAAGCATTATAAAAACAACTTGCTCTTTTCAGACACTAGAGACCTCACTCAAAAAATAACGCAAGCGAAATTATTGATGACTCAGGCGGGTTATGATGTCCAACACCCCCTGCCCCCCATTGTTTTTTATGTGGGGGCTGCAAAAAATACTTTGGCTTACAAATGGTCGGCAGCAGCAGTACGGATGCTAGAAAAAGCGCTAAACGTTCGCGTTAAATTAAAAGAAACCAAAAGACCTCGTCACCACGCGGGAAAAAATCAAGGTGAAATGTGGCGAAGCGGTTGCGTTGCCGACTATCCTGGAGCAGAGCCTTATCTGCGCTTGTTTTACAGCGGTGCTCAAAATCCGCTTGCGTTTAGGCACAGCGGGGTCGATACCTACTATTTAGAATCCATCCGGGCTCAATCAAACGAAAAACGCTTGCGCGCGCAGGTGCGTTGTGAAAAAGCTATTATTGAACAACAAGCGCTCATCCCGATTTATACAGAAGACTTTATTGTCCTCAATCAATTGCGCTTGAGAGGCCTTCAGCTAGAAACTTCCGGAATGCCAGACTTCGCTGAGTTGTTTATGAAAGAAGTGAATTAAATTAGGGTTAACTAAAGCTTTCTTCTACCCAGGCCTTGCCCCAATTTTCATGCGCTTCTGTAGACCACAAATCGGGGTAGAAAATGCGTTTTTGAAAACGCGGCGGTAAGTATTTTTGCCAATTGGTTCCGCCAGTGGCTGCCACATGTTTATCCTGTCTTGCTAAATAACGAACTGCTGACTTGTAGTGAGCCAATGGCCAATTGATATTGACGTTGGTGTCGTTCTCACGCAAGACCTCCTGAACATTTTCATCGGCTTGGTCTTCTTGACTTAAGCGCAAATAAACTTGCCAAAGATTTTTGTCTTGGCAATTGTTTCCAAGTGCAATAAATTGGTCTCTGTATTTTTCTTCGAACTGAATGAGCGTTAGGGTTTTCTTACCTGATGCAACCTCCGTAGCTCCCGCCTTCCAATAAATATGCTCAAATAGGCGTGCAATGTCTGTTTCTCCTTTGAGTTGCTCGCGCTGGTCTTTGGCAACTAAATTGATGAAATCAGTGCTGAAAATTTCGATTTCGCGGTATTGAGCAGACTGAAACCCTGAGGCCGGTAACAAACTCATGCGAAACTTCAAGAATTCTTCACGGTCCATCCCGTTGATCATGATTTCAAAACTCTTTACCAGTGCATCAAAATAACGATTGATGCGGGTCACGCGGTCAATAAAATGTGCTTTGGTTGGTCTCTGAAGATTTCCAAGAGCCTCAAATTCGCGGAGCGCGAGCTTGAAATACAATTCCGTAATTTGGTGATACATGATAAAAACAACCTCGTCTGGAAAGGATGTTTTGGGTTTCTGCAAGCTTAAAAGGGTATCTAATTCAATATAATCCCAATAGGTTGTGACATCAGCGTAAAGTAAGCCCTCTAAATAGGCGCTGAAATCTTCGCCAAGCGCAGCGTATTTTTCATTTAATTGACTGAGTTTCTCTTTGAGTTCGGGTGTGATTTCCATCTTTTATTACTTGAATTGATACTTCGAAATTAAACAAAATTTAAGTGCCTAAAGAATTTTTACCTTTGTGTTCTTATTACAACACCTATGATCAATTACAACCCCAAAAACTGGCTGTCCTTCATTTTTTCTTTTCACAAAAGCGACACCGCGCGCATGATGTGGAAGGAGTTGATTTACATTAGTTTACTAACCATATTGATCACTTACACTGAAATCACCTTTTTTCCGAAGGCGTATTATCTTAAAAATTTAACGGCGGTCTATTCACTATTGGGTTTTGTGATTTCACTCTTGCTCGTATTCAGAACCAATACAGCTTATGACCGTTGGTGGGAGGGCCGCAAAGCATGGGGTGCAATGGTCAATGATACGAGAAGTTTAAGTTCCAAATTGAGCGTACTGAAAATCAATTCTGAAGAGCGTAAAAATTTTAATGATTTAATTGGGCTTTATGTTTTTTCAGTTAAAAATCACTTGCGTTCTCAACGCGTTGAACAAGATGCCGATTGGCAAAAAGACCTCTCCCGACTGGATTTAAGCGGGCACCAGCCCCTGCGCATTCAACAAATACTCCGTGCTGACATTCAGAAATTATACGAGCATAAAACCATGAGCGCTGAATGTTGGTTGGCTGTTCAGAGAGACCTCGATGCGTTGGTAGCTTCACTTGGCGTTTGTGAGCGCATTAAAAATACACCTATTCCCTTTTCTTATAGCTTGTTTATCAAGAAGTTTATCTTTATTTATGTACTGACCATGCCCTTGGCATTTGTGCCGCTCTTTGGCTATTTATCGGCATTTATAACGACTTTTGTTTTTTATGCGCTAGTGAGTATGGAGCTGCTCGCTGAAGAAATTGAAGACCCATTTGGCAGCGATGAGAATGACTTGCCCACTGATCAAATTTGCTTATCTATTCAAACTAATTGCGCGCAAATTTTTGGGGTATAAAAAAAGCGCCGTGTGGCGCTTTCGGAAGGGGTTGTTTTACTTGGTCTCTTCGTCAAAAATGCGTTTTGGACGCAATTGCTCAAACAAACCTAGCGTAAGCCAATAAGGAAGTATAAATCCTAATAAAAAGAATAACATCCAAAAGGCCAT
>JBIKZM010000104.1:0-5547 GCA_044354735.1 Crocinitomicaceae bacterium | reverse complement strand
GGCGAGCTCCACGGGCTTACCCGTGTGCGCGGTTTTACCCAAGACGACGCACATATTTTCTGTACCCAAGAACAAGTCAAAGAAGAATTTAAAAACGTCATTGACATCGTTTTGTATGTACTCAAATCCCTTAAGTTCGAAAATTTCAAAGCGCAAATTTCGCTGCGCGACAAAGAAAACCGCTCCAAATATATCGGTTCCGATGAAAATTGGCAGCGCGCAGAACAAGCCATTATTGAAGCAGCTGCCGAAAAAGAATTGCCAACAGTTGTTGCCTTTGGAGAGGCTGCATTTTATGGACCTAAACTAGACTTCATGGTCCAAGACGCTTTGGGTCGGGAGTGGCAGTTGGGCACCATTCAAGTAGATTACAACTTGCCCGAACGCTTTGAGCTGGAGTATATTGGTGCCGACAACCAAAAACACCGCCCCGTCATGATCCACCGTGCACCCTTTGGTTCTATGGAGCGTTTTGTGGCGGTCTTGCTCGAACACTGCGCCGGTGACTTCCCACTTTGGTTGTCTACAGAACAATTTATCGTCTTGCCAATCTCGGATAAATACAATGAGTACGCAGAAAAAGTTTCAGAATTCCTAAATAATTCCGATATTCGCGGACTTATAGACGACCGCAACGAGAAAATCGGCAAGAAAATTCGCGATGCAGAACTCAAAAAAGTACCTTTTATGCTCATCGTAGGGGAGAAAGAAGCCGAGTCAGACACCATTTCAGTCAGACAACGCGGCGTCGGAGACCACGGCAGCATGGACCTGAACAAATTTGCGGACTTGATTCAGGAAGTAATTTCCGCTGAATTGGCTTAAGTTGAACTAACCACTGAATGAGAAGAAACTCGAAACCATTTGTAAAAAGAGAAGAGGCTGCTCAGCACCGCATCAATGAAAAGATTTATGCGACTGAAATCCGCCTTGTGATCGAAGGAGAAGAACCACAAGTTATGAGCGTTGCCCAAGGCATTGCCCTAGCTGAAGAACAAGATATGGATCTTGTGGAAATCTCTCCAAACGCCACGCCCCCCGTTTGTAAAATACTGGACTACAAAAAGTTCATTTACAATCAAAAGCGTAAGAATAAAGAACTAAAAGCCAAACAGAGCAAAGTTGTTTTAAAAGAAATTCGCTTTGGTCCCAATACCGACGACCACGATTTCGCTTTTAAATTGGCCCATGCTAAAAAATTTCTCGAAGAAGGCAGCAAGGTGAAAGCTTATGTTTTCTTCAAAGGAAGAACCATCGTGTTCAAAGACAGAGGCGAGATATTATTGCTCAAGTTTGCCCAAGAACTCGCTGACCTCGGTGCGGTAGAGCAACTACCTAAGCTAGAAGGTAAAAAAATGATCTTAATGATCAACCCAAAAAAGAAATAAGAAGCTGATATAGAAGTTTAACTCAAAAAAAAGCAAGCAAATGCCTAAAATGAAAACAAAATCCAGTGCAAAGAAGCGATTCACCATCACTGGAAGTGGCAAAATCAAGCGCAAGCATGCATTTAAGAGTCACATCTTGACCAAAAAATCCACCAAACGCAAGCGCAATCTTACGCACGCTGGATTGGTTCACGATGCTGACCTCTCAAATGTCAAATTGCAATTGTGCATGAAATAGTCCCTTAAACGGTTAATAAATTGTAGAACCCGGTACTGAGTTCCTAAGACTTCTTTCGAAGCACTCCCTACCAAAAAATTTAAAAAATATGCCAAGATCAGTAAATCACGTCGCGTCAAGAGCTCGTAGAAAAAACTTGATGAAATTGGCCAAAGGATACTTTGGTCGTCGTAAAAATGTTTGGACAGTTGCTAAAAACGCCATTGAAAAAGGGCTTGTTTATGCTTACTCCGGACGCAAGCAAAAGAAAAGAAATTACCGTTCACTCTGGATTGCTCGTATCAACGCGGGTGCTCGCCTTCACGGCATGAGCTATTCACAGTTTATGGGTGCTGTACACAAAAGTGGTATTGAGCTCAATCGCAAAGTACTTGCAGATTTAGCCATGAACCACCCAGAAGCTTTCAAAGCGGTTGTCGATACGGTAAAATAATAAGTTTGAAACCTATATCAGCTCAAAGCCATTAGTCTTCCGATTAATGGCTTTTTTACTAAAGAAATGATTCGAATAGGCATCGTTGGGATTGGTTATTTGGGGCGCATTCACCTTGCGGTGCTCCAAGAATTAGCTGCGCAGTTTCAAATTGTGGGTGTGTTCGACCGCAATCCAATTGTGCTCAATGACAGCACAAACGCTACACAGGAGCTTATTATTTTCAATACGTATCAAGAACTCCTCCATTCCGTAGATGCCGTTGCAATTATCGCGAGTACACCAGCTCATTTTCAATTGGCGCGAGAAGCCATACTAGCGGGCAAAGCAGTTTTTGTTGAAAAGCCTATATGTGCTACACTCCAAGAAGCTCGGCTGCTATACGCCTTAGCCCAGCAGCAGCAATGTTTTGTTCAAGTTGGACACGTTGAACGCTTTAATCCTGCAATTGTAGCCGCAGGTTCTTTTTTGGAGGCTCAAAAATGCTTGACTTTCGAAGCCATCCGCACAGCACCTTTTCAACCTAGAGGTACAGAAGTATCTGTTGTTCTAGACCTCATGATCCACGACCTCGATTTGTTACTTATCCATACAACAAGCCCTGTTGCTACAATAGCGGTTGAGGCCCGATGTGAACAAAGTCTTTATCCTGATGAAGTTCAGGCCAAACTTAAATTTACCGATGGCTTGGAGGCGACAATATTTAGCTCGCGCATTGCCGTTAAAAAGCAGAGAAGTATACGTATCCACACGCCTCAACACTTATTGGCGCTTGATCTTTTAGAAAAGTTGGTTTCTGTTCAGCACATCTCAAATTTAGAAACGCAAGCAATTCATGTGGAGCAGAGCAATTCATTGCAAGTTCAATGGCTAGAATTTGCCGCGGCTTACCATGCAGGTTGTGCACCTCAGGTAGGGGCAGAGGCAGGGCTGCGTGCGCTCGAACTTGCTTATGAGATTGAGGCACGCGCAATTGCTCAAATTGCACAAAATAGTAAAGCGTTACACAATAATAATGACTGACTTTCGTTCCGTAAACATGGTCTATCGCTACCTTCTTTTTCTAGGGCTTATATTGGGTGCTTGCGTCAAGAACAATCCGGATCCAGCGTGGTTAGAAGTCACAGAATGGATGCTTGAAGCCAACCCCACACTCAACGGAGAAGATGGTCAGCTCACGCACAACCTTACTGACGCTTGGGTCTACGTAGACGAGCAACTCATTGGCGTTTTTGAGGTTCCTTTCAAGATCCCAATCCTCAAAGAGGGCTCCGCTAGCATTCGCCTCTACCCAACCATCCGCGTCAATGGCATTGCTGCCACCAAAATGCGCAACGAGCACATGGTGCCATTTGAAGTCACAGGCGTTTTTGTCAAGAACCAGACCCTTACACTGGCTCCAATTACCCATTACAAAAACAACGTCAACATCTGGACCGAAGACTTCGAAGACATCAACATCAAACTCACCGATGACCCCAATACCTCTTCGGCAAGCCTTACCTTGGCCAATGACTCCCTCAAGTGGTTCAATGGCAATTATTATGGTAAAGTCTTGCTATCTGCCCAAGACTCCATGTGGGTAGCCTACACCAATCAAGATCAGCAGCTCACCATTCCCAAAAATAAGCAAGCAATGTTGGAAATCGATTACTGCAATTCGGTTCCTTTTACCAATTACCTGTTGTTTGTCAATAGCAATGGTACCAACGAAAATGCAATGGTCACTATGAACAAAAGTCCGTTGACCTCTTTGCGTTGGAAGAAAGTGTACATTCTACTCAGCGAAGTCATTACCGCCGGGCCGAACAATACCAACTACGTTCAAGCTTTCAGGGCTTTTTACGATAGTACAATTGCAAGTAATCTGATTTTAATCGATAACATTAAGGTGGTATATTTCTAATGAAAGACCGTTTTTGGATAGCGTTTTTGATTTGTATTGACTTGCTCAGTGCGAGTAGTTCTTGGGGGCTGTTTTTTTATGTGCGTCAGGTCCAAATCGAAGGCAAGCCTTTTCATCCAGACGGCAACTTTTGGATGGGTGTTTTGTTATTGCCCCTTTTTTGGCTGTTGTTTTATGCCTTGCAAGGCACCTATCAAGATATCCGACGCTTGTTTCGCTTGAAAGTCATTAACCTCAGTTTAGCAGCTACTTTTTTCGGCACCATCGTCTTGTTTTTTACCCTATTGCTAGATGACCAAGTACGGAGTTACCAAAATTATTATCAACTCACAATTTGGCTTTTCATTATTCACTTAAGTTTCACTTCAATTGGCAGGATCTTGTTTACGACCATCCTGATCAAGTATATCAAGGCAGCAGGGCATGGTTTCAAAACCCTTATTATTGGCGGCAATGAACGCGCTATTGAAATTTATCAAGAGTTGCTTTCCGCTCCAAATATGATCAATCATTTTGTGGGCTTTCTTCAGGTCAATGGTCGAGATAATCTACTTTCACCGCAACTTACGCACCTCGGTAAGTTACCTGAATTAGAGCATGTTTTGGACTCCTATCAAGTGGAGGAAGTCATTATCGCTATTGAAAGTTCTGACCACAACCGCCTGCAGTCTATTATTGCCCGCATAGACAACGCCAAGATTCGGATCAGGGTATTGCCCGATATGTATAGTATTTTAGCGGGTTCGGTCAACATGACCAATATTTATGGTGCACTGCTCATCGAGATCAATCCCGACGTGATGCCTTATTGGCAGAGGGCAGTGAAGCGCCTTATGGATATCGTGATTTCATTTGTTGCGCTCTTATTTTTGATTCCATTTTTTATTTTTTCTTCGGTGGCCGTAAAGTTTTCCTCACCGGGCCCTATCTTTTTCTTGCAAGATCGCGTAGGCCGAGACGGCAAGCGCTTTAAGATCATTAAGTTCCGGACGATGTATACCGATGCGGAAAAAGCAGGCCCACAACTCTCCAAAGAAGGTGACCCCCGCATCACGCCAATTGGCCGTTTCATGCGCAAAACGCGCCTAGACGAATTTCCGCAGTTTTTCAATGTGCTTTTGGGTCAAATGTCTTTGGTGGGGCCGCGTCCTGAACGTCAATTTTACATTGATCAGATCGTGGCTATTGAGCCGCAATACATGCACCTCACGCGCGTGCGCCCCGGCATAACTTCTTGGGGGCAGGTCAAATATGGTTATGCCGAAAACGTCGATCAAATGCTGCAGCGCATGAAGTTCGATCTGATCTACATGAAAAATCGCACCTTGGCACTTGACATCAAAATCATGTTCTACACAGTCATTATTGTATTTAAGGCGCAGGGTAAATAAGTTTTGTTGCGCTTAAATAAAATGTCTATCTTTGCACCCTTAATTCACTTATTTATAAATCTGGGTTTCGTACCCAAAACTGTAAAGTACAATGGCAACACGCATTCGTCTTCAAAGACACGGTAAAAAAGGCAAACCATTTTTTCACTTGGTAGCTGCTGACAGCCGTGCAAAACGCGATGGTAGATTCA
>JBIKZM010000103.1:0-5635 GCA_044354735.1 Crocinitomicaceae bacterium | reverse complement strand
TACATGCTGGGGCAATCCGAAGACAACCCTTACATCAATATCTGGAAGCAAAGCATTGAAAACTTGGCCTATCGCAATTACTTCATCAATCGCTTCGCCGACCAAATGAATACCAGCTACCGCCATGAACAACTCTTGGCAACAGAACAAGCTTTTTACGAATCAATGTTACCAGAAATGCCTTTGGAGTTCGCCCGTTGGGGAGACCCCAATAACATAGCAGGCCAGATGGCAGCTTTTGAAGAAAACCACCAAATTTTCCAAGACCAATTATTGTGTCGTTCTACATTTGTTTTCAATCACTTGCTCTCTCAATTTAACTTGACGAAAAAGATTCAAGTCAATCTACAAGTATACCCCGAAATGGCTGGCGAGATCCACCTCAACACGATTCAGCCCACAAGCTATCCGTGGTCGGGAACATATTATGATGGCGTTCCCATCCAAATGCAACCCGTTGCTAAACCTGGTTACCTATTTTCTCATTGGTTGCCTACGAGCAGCATTGCCGACACGCTGTCAGATAGTCTAGACGTCAACGTAACGCAGAGCAATCAGACCTTTACAGCAGTTTTTACAGTTGTGCCGCTGCCGCCTGACCCTCCTTTTATTGAGTTCAGTGTACAACCCAACCCAAGCAATGGCTTGTTTTCTGTCTTTAGTACGAATAAAAATTTAGCCAAAGAATGTCGGTATTTCGTTTATGATTTACAAGGAAGAGTCATTCAAAAAGGACCTATTTCGGACACATATGAAACCGTAATAGACCTCAGCGCACAACGTTCGGCTGTTTACTGGATTGGTATTTACAAAGGAGATGACAAACTACAAACACTGGAGTTACTCAAGTATTAAATCGAAATCATGAAGGTCGTGATGGCCTCATAAGCGAGTATCTTTCCCTGACTCAATTCTTGTTGGAGTAATGCATATTTTGCCTTTTTGTTTGGATCTGCAAAGAATTGTTGTTGCAGCAGATCAGAGAGTAATTGTTCGAATAACAATAACTCTTGCCCGGTGCGCTTGTTGTGCAGCGCTCCATTGAATTGCATGTGCACAAAAAATGCCTCTATTTGCGACCAAAGTTCGGTGAGGCCCAAGCCAGTGAGGCCTGAGGTGCAGAGTACGCGAGGCTGCCAATTATCTGGCCTTTGGCTAAAAACATGCAGTGCGCCAGCATACTCCGAACGCGCCGCTTTAGCTGCCATTTCGTTGGCGCCATCGGCTTTATTGATCACAATGGTGTCGGCGAGTTCCATGATGCCGCGCTTGATGCCTTGCAATTCGTCTCCAGCACCCGCTAACATCAGAAGTAAAAAGAAATCGACCATGCCATGCACTAGCGTTTCGGACTGTCCTACGCCAACAGTTTCGACTAAAATGATGTCGTAACCTGCGGCCTCACAAAGCGCAATAGCTTCGCGGGTATTTTTAGCGACACCTCCAAGGGTGCGGCCCGCAGCGCTCGGCCTTATAAAAACGTTGAGTTCTTGAGAGAGGCGCTCCATGCGGGTTTTGTCGCCGAGAATGCTACCGCCCGTGCGCGACGAAGAGGGGTCTATGGCCAACACAGCAACTTTGTGCCCCTGTGCTACCAACTGTAGCCCAAAGTTTTCGATAAAAGTACTTTTACCCACTCCCGGCACTCCGGTGATCCCAATGCGCTTGGCGACATGGGCAGGCGCAGGGAGGGCGCGCAACAGTTGTTGGGCAAGCAGTTGATCGGTAGGTTTAGTGCTCTCAATGAGGGTAATGGCTTGGCCCAAAGCGGCGCGTGAGCCGTTGGTCAAGCCAGCAAGCAAATGCGTGTCATTGCGCTGAGCGCGTTGATTTTTGCGCGCTTCTAGCCAGCGGTCTATATGGTTTTGCTCAGGCTTCAAGGAGTTGTTTGAGGGCTGCCAACGCTTGGCGAATATTTTGTTGAAGCGCCGGCAAACTCGCTTCTAGCATGTAACAAGGTGCGGTAATGATGCGGTTTGGTGTATCGACGCAAATTTCTTGGATGTTGCAATCTGACGTTTGTGCGCCTTTGGCTTGCAAGCCCGCTTGAAAATCGGATATGTTATATGGAGAAGGTGCAGCAGTGCTACCAATAGTGAGTTGCTGAT
The DNA here is from genome assembly GCA_044354735.1 of Crocinitomicaceae bacterium. Lineage (GTDB taxonomy): Bacteria > Bacteroidota > Bacteroidia > Flavobacteriales_D > Crocinitomicaceae > UBA952. The sequence continues at coordinate 3,527 of JBIKZM010000103.1, read as the reverse complement.
CAATAGGCATGTCTTCAAAAGCAAGTGCAAGCAATACCGGGCTCACACACAAGGCAACAATGGGCTTGCCCACATTGTACATATTGACGAGCAATAACTTGACATCGGGGCGAATTTGACCTTTGGGGCCTTCAAAAGCCCAGGTAGAAAAGTTCTTGGCACTGCCAAAGCCTCCTGGTATGACCAACGCGTCGAGGTCGGCAGGTACCACAGTGCTGATTTCGCGAATCTTTCCTCGCGCAATGCGGGCAGCTTCTTCAAGCATGTTGCGCGTTTGGGTTTGCTGCGCGCCATTGAGGTGATTCACCACATGGTGCTGAGGCGCATCGATGCCAATACAAACCGCCTCGTAACCTAAGTTTTCAATTTCGAGCAAAGTAAGTACGGACTCATGAATTTCTGCGCCGTCGTAGACACCGGCTCCGGACAATAAAACACCTATTTTCATGCGTTTTTTTGAACTAATTTACGGTATAATTCTTCGTATTGGGGTAAGATCGCAGACAAACTGAATTTTTGAGAAGTCTGAAGTGCGCCAGCTTTCATTGTTGGTAAATTGGAAGGTTCTAAAATATCGAGTACATATGTTGCCATTTGATCGATTTGCCCGACATCGGCAAGATAACCCGACACCCCATGAATATTCACCTCCGGAATTCCGCCCGTATTGGAAGACACCACAGGTACACCCATAGCCATGGCCTCAAGTGCCGCCAAGCCAAAACTTTCCGTTTCGGACGGCAATAAAAAGACATCGACAATTTCTAGGACATGGACGGTGTCGCGGACCTTCCCTAAGAAGGTGACGTCATGACACAAATGCAACTCTCGGCACAAGCGCTCGCAAGCATAGCGGTCTGGGCCGTCGCCCACTAGAATGAGCTTGCAATCTTTTTGCGCGCGCACTTTGGCAAAAATGCGAATGACATCTTCGGTGCGCTTAACGGGTCTGAAATTAGAGATATGACACAAGATGGGTTGTTCGTCTTGGGCGTATTTGCTTCTGATATACGCACGCTCGGCTCCATGTGGTGGGGTCGGCGGCACAAAATTCGAGATCACTTGGATGTCTGTACTTACTTTGAAATGCGCTAAGGTATCTCGCTTTAGGCTCTCCGAAACTGCTGTAACGGCATCTGAATGATTGATACAAAAAGTAATGACAGGTTCAAACGAAGGGTCTTTGCCGACGAGCGTAATGTCGGTGCCGTGCAAAGTAGTGACAAACGGAATGTAAATGCCTTCGGCGTTGAGAATTTGCTGGGCCATAAATGCGGCCGAAGCATGCGGAATGGCATAATGAACATGTAAAATGTCGAGCTGCTCATACTTTACTACATCGACCATTTTACTGGCAAGTTGCGTTTCGTAGGGCTGAAAATCAAAAAGAGGGTAATCGGTAATCGATACCTCGTGGTAATAAATATTTTCTCGAAAAGAACCCAAGCGCACCGGCTGAGAATAGGTAATAAAATGGACTTCGTGGCCTTTAGCGGCCAATGCTTTTCCGAGTTCGGTGGCAACCACGCCACTTCCGCCGAAAGTTGGGTAAAGGACTATGCCTATTTTCATTCTTGTGAATCTAGAGGGATAAAAAATGTCAGGCGGTAAATGATGGGCAAAATGCGCACGACCTGACCAAATTCGTTTTTGACTATAAAGTTATAACTGCTTCTAAATGGACTGTTGTCGGCGTTGATGACGTCATAAAACAAGGCCGCATTGAGCCGAACTTTATCTGTGAGTTTGAGGTAAAAACCCCCTCCTACCATGAGGGTTGGTGACCAAGGTTTGACAACCTCAAGCGGATTGACAAAACTAAACGGGCTTTTGAGGTACTGGAATTCTACACCACCAAAAATGAGTTCTTGGTAACGATAGTGTGCAAAAACACCTCCACCCCAAGTAGTCATGTTGCTTTGGATTCCCAAGTTGTTGGACCAATTGCGCTGTAACCTAAAAGAGGGGCCTACCAATAAGTTTTCGGAGAGCCGCGCTGCATATTTGAGTTCGCCACCTACTGATCCACCTAAATTAGAAAATCCGATATAAGGCTCTAAACCTAACTCAGAACCCATATATTGTAACTGCGCAAAAGTATTACCTGAGAAAAATAATACGCTTAAGAATACCCAATTTTTCATTTGAATTGTTTGTACAAAGATAGGAATTTGCCGCCACCGCACTTCTTTGTATCTTTGCAAAAAAATTAGCATGAAATTACTCGACGGACGAGCCACCGCAGCTCAAATTCAAGCAGAATTAAAAGCTGCAGTGCAGTTGCGCAAGCAAGCTGGCCAAAAAATACCACATCTTGCCGCTATTTTGGTAGGCAATGACGGCGGTTCGGTCTCTTACGTCACGTCCAAAGTAAAAGCATGTGAAGCCATCGGTTTTGAAAGCACGCTCATTCGCTACGACGAAACTGTACCCGAAGACATCCTACTCGAGAAAGTAGAAAGCCTCAATCAAGACCGCAGCATCGATGGTTTTATCGTGCAATTGCCCTTGCCTAAGCACATAGACGAACTCAAAATTACACAAGCCATTGACCCCAAAAAAGATGTAGACGGCTTTCATCCGCGCAACATTGGCAATATGATCCTCAATTTGCCAGGCTTCTTACCCGCTACTCCTGCGGGTATTTTAGAACTGATGCGCAGAAACGACATCCCAACCGAAGGTAAAAACTGCGTCATTATTGGGCGCAGCAATATCGTAGGTACGCCACTTTCCATTATGCTCGGCCGCAACAGCAACCCAGGCAACTGCACCGTTACGCTTGCACACTCCAAAACGCGCAACCTCAAAGCCCTTTGCCAAGAAGCCGACATCATCATTGCGGCAATTGGCAAACCCAACTTTATTACGGCCGACATGGTAAAAGATGGTGTGGTCATCATTGACGTAGGCACCACGCGCGTAGACGACGCAACGCGAGAGCGCGGTTGGAGACTCGTGGGTGATGTCAAATTTGACGAAGTAGCGCCAAAAGCAAGCTTCATTACGCCAGTACCCGGTGGTGTTGGCCCCATGACCATTGCTTCTTTAATGATGAATACGCTCAAAGCGATGGAACTCAAAGGCAAATAAGATGCAAGAATTTCAGATCAACGGCCCTTACATTGAGCTCATTGGCTTGCTCAAAGCAATGGGTATAGCCGAAACCGGTGGCCACGCCAAAGCCATTGTAGAAGAAGGCTACGTCCTGAGAAATGGAGAAGTAGAGCTGCGCAAGCGTGCCAAACTCATCAGCGGCGACCTCATCGAATTAGACGACTTACAAATCAAGTTGATCTGAACCCAATTTAGTTTCGTTCCAACAAGAAGACTGGATCTATTTCAAGGTTCTGAAATCTTGGCCTGCCTCTAAGCGCAGTACTGCAGCGTAAATGAGTCGGATGCAATTTTCTACATCTTCTTTTTGCACCATTTCTACGGTCGTGTGCATGTAGCGCAGCGGCAAAGAAATGAGTGCGGAGGTTACGCCTTCATTCGAATACGCAAAAGCATCGGTATCGGTACCG
>JBIKZM010000102.1:0-5637 GCA_044354735.1 Crocinitomicaceae bacterium | reverse complement strand
GTACCATCGGAATCAGGCAGAGCGTGGTGGTTTCGTCGCGGCCGTTGTGGCCGCCGGCTTCAAAGCCCTCGGCAACAATTGCATCGACACCAGCGGCTTGGGCCTTTAGTGCGAATTTGACACTCGATACCACATGTACAACTGTAATGCCTTCTTTTTTCAGGGTTTCTGTCCAGGTTTTGGGGTTGCCCGCGCTGGTAAAAACAATAGGTACTTTGTGTTTGATGATCGTCGCAATGTGTGCTTCTATGTTGGGGTAGAGTAAAGGCAAATTGACGCCAAAAGGCTTGTTGGTGGCTGCCTTACACTTTATAATTTGTTCGTCTAAGACTTCAGGATACATCGAGCCTGCACCCAAGAGGCCCAAGCCGCCGGCATTCGAAACTGCCGAGGCGAGTTCCCAGCCTGCGCACCAGATCATGCCGCCTTGGATCAAAGGATACTGGATGCCAAGAAGTGAACAGATTTTGTTTGGAGATGAATTCATATGTAAAAGCTTCCTACAAAATTAGTCGAAATGCTTAACTTAGCGAGGATGAAGTTGAGCGCATATCAGATTTTATGGTTTTGCATGATGAGCCTATTTTTTTGGCACCCAATCCATGCACAATTTCAGGGTCAAGAATTTGTGCAAAACAAAGGGCAATGGCCTGCAGACGTGCAGCTGATGGCCAAAGATGGCGCCGCCAAAATATGGATGGGCTCAGACCGCTTTTTGTATCAGCTCACCGATTATTCAGCCCTAGAACAAGCGCACCATGCGCAAGAGCTCATTGACAACCCTACCATACCAACCGCACTCGTTCAGCAGCGCTTCATTGGCGCCAACCCGAAAGCACAAGCACAAGGTCAAAAACCCCGCAAACACAACTATAATTTTTTTGTAGGCAAAGACACCACCCGATGGGCCAGTGCGGCGCAGGCCTTTGAAGAGGTCAGTTACCAAGGCTACTATCCAGGTATAGACATGATCTGGAAAAACGACCAACAACATTATAAATATTGTTTTGTGGTGGCCCCGGGTGCAGACCCCTCTCAAATTAGTTGGGATTACGCAGGAGCGCAAACCATTCACTTAAAGAGTGGTGCGCTGCGGCTTCAAACTCCTGTCGGTGAAATTTTCGAAGAGCAACCGCTTGCCTACCAAGAAGAAAACGGCAAGCGCACTTTGGTTTCCTGCCACTATTCAGAAATTTCTGAAGGTATTTTTGCGTATGCAGTTGGTGCTTATAACCCAGCGCTGCCTTTGATCATTGACCCCGTTTTGGTTTTTGCCACCTACAATGGTGCTGTTTCTGATAATTTTGGCATGACCGCCACTTACGGCAACGATGCAACGGCCTATTCGGCAGGCATTGTTTATGGCAACAATTTCCCCTTGCCTAGTTTGGCCAGTTTTGACACCAACTCCAATTTCACCTCTTTAGCTGGCGCTTATGGTGTCACCGACGTTTTTGTCACGCGCTATTCGGCCAATGGGAGCACTATGATGTGGTCTAGTTTTTTAGGTGGCGGCGACAACCTTCAAGGTACCGAAACTGCGCACAGCCTCATTTGCGATTCGCTCAATAACATTTATCTTTTTGGTGCCACTTCCAGCACTGACTTCCCTACCACCATAGGGGCTTTTCAGCCTGCACATGCCGGTGGCACAGCAAATACAAACTTTTATTTCAATGGCGTTTACTTCGGCACGCAAGGCACCGATTTATATGTGTCGAAAATGAGTTCAAATGGTCAAAATCTATTGGCCAGTACGTATTTGGGAGGCGCAGCAAATGAAGGAGTGAATTACCGTTCGCTCGGGCTTCCGTATAATTCAGTTTTAGCGTATGACTCTTTGACAACAAATTATGGCGATCAATTTAGAGGCGAGATTTATATTGATCAAAATGGTGCTGTTTTGGTCGCAAGTTGTACGCGATCAGTGAATTTCCCGACCCAAACACCCTTTCAGCCCGCTAAAGCTGCGGGGCAAGACGCGGTTGTTTTTCGCTTGAATCCGGCTTTTACAGCACTCGAATTTTCCTCCTTTTATGGTGGCAACAAGGACGATGCAGCTTATTCTGTCAAAACCGACACACTCGGCGCAATTGTTTTTGCGGGTGGCACGAGTTCGAACAACCTGTCAGGTACCAGTGGCGCATATCAAGCGAACTACAATGGTGGAAAAACAGATGGTTATGTCGTTAAACTCAATTCTATCGGCACTTCAATTCTGAAAGCGAGCTACGTCGGAACGGCCAATTACGACCAAGTCTTTTTTGTGGAGGTGGACCGCAACAACCAAATATTCTTGTTGGGACAGGCTGTTGGCGGTGGTTTTGTGGTCAATAACGCACCCTACAGCAATCCTGGCAGCAGTCAGTTTGTACTCAAGCTCAGTAATGCGCTTACCGTTAATTTGGCGTCAACGGTGATCGGTAATGGCAATCCTCAAATCAATATTTCACCTGCAGCATTTTTGGTGGATATCTGTGGCAATGTTTATATATCAGGCTGGGGAGCGAATATCTTGCAGTCTACGCCTCTGAGCGGCATGCCAGTTTCTGCCAATGCTTTTCAGTCGAGCACCACTGGTTTTGATTTTTACCTGATGGTCTTGCAAAATAACTTCAACGGACTGCTTTATGGAACTTATTTAGGGGGCGCCATCGCACAAGAGCACGTAGATGGCGGCACCTCCCGCTTCGATAAAAACGGAGTGGTGTATCAGTCGGTTTGTGGCGGTTGTGGCGGCCATTCAGATTTCCCCACTTCTCAGGGTGTTTGGTCCAATACCAACAACAGCAGCAATTGCAATAATTTGGTGTTTAAATTCGATTTTCAGCTCATCCCTACCGCGGAATTCACCAGTTCCAATGTGCAGGGCTGCGAAGACCTCAGCGTCGATTTTCAAAATACATCTGCCCAATGGGACTCCTACCTCTGGGATTTCGGCAATGGCGACACCACAAGTGTAGTATTCAATCCTACGGTAGTGTATAGCACTCCGGGTCAGTACGACGTCTTTCTATACGTGACCGATAGCGTTTGCCTCATTACCGATACCGCTCAAATTCAAATTTTGGTCTTGGATTCCATCTTTCTCAACCTCAATGACACCATCAATTTGTGCAGTAGTTTGCCTTATCTACTGAGTGCAAATACATTTGGCAGCGCGAGTCAATTTATTTGGTCCGTTCAAAGCAATTTATCCAATCCCTTGAATGCTCCTCAAGATTCCAGTATTGTCGTGACACAAGGAGGGTGGTATTTTTGTGAGGCGAGTAATGGATTTTGTAGTGCACTTGATTCTGTTTTTGTCGCTTTTGACATCCCACTGAACGCTTCTTTTACCGTTTCAGACACTATAGGTTGTGCGCCCTTGAACATCATACTCAACAACACCTCAACCCTCACTAGTTCATTTCTCTGGGACTTCTCAAATGGTCAGTTGGACAGCACTACTTTTGAACCAACCATACTTTACACCCAACCTGGTGCCTACACTGTCAGTTTAACCGTAACTGATTCCATTTGCCAGGGGTTAGATACATATACCATACAAGTTGTCGTTGGGCCAGCTTTAGAAGTCAACGCTCCAGCTGATATTTTCTTGTGTAGTTCTGTAGATACGCTTTTGATCCCGAGCGTTGTGGGCGCACCAGCAAGCATTATTTGGTCGAATTCAGCTCAGTTTCAAGACACCCTCAATCCAAATGGCCAAGCCAATCTTTCGTTAATTGACCCTCAAAATACTTGGTATTATATCCAAATCTCAAATGCGTATTGCAGCGCTGTAGATAGCCTAGAAATAACCATTGCTTCAGACGCCTTGACCTTGATTGGCCCTAATTTAGTTTGCGCGCAAGCACCATTTAACTTACAGCTTTCGGGAGCAACCAACGCACAAAACATTCAATGGAGCCCGCTTGCTTCTATTGTGGGCCCGAGCAATTTGCCCAGCGCAAGCGCTGCAATAACCTCAAGTCAGTATATTTATGTGGAGGTCTTGACGACCCAAAGTTGCTTACTTCAAGATTCCATTTTTGTGAGTGTATCGGCACTCAATTCTTTAGCAGTTGTGGCCAGTGCCAACCCCACTATTATTTTGCCCAATGCCAGCTCCCAACTCACGGGCCTTCCAGCCGGAACTTTTGCCTATTCTTGGTCTCCAACTTTAGGCCTCAGCAATCCAAGTATTGCCAACCCTCAAGCCACTATCGAACAAACTACTTTATATACACTTACCGTTTCTGACGGCTTATGTAGTGGTTCAGATACCGTCCTGATCAAAGTTTTTGACAGCATTTGCGGCGCGCCATTTGTTTTTATTCCGAATGCTTTCTCACCCAATAAAGATGGCCAGAATGACAAACTTTATGTCCGTGGCCCTTTCATCGAAAGTTTTGTTTTTAGGGTCTACGACCGCTGGGGAGAGCTCGTTTGGGAAACCACCAATTTATCAGAAGGCTGGGATGGTACTTTTAGAGACAAACTCCTAGACCCCGATGTCTACGACTACTACCTGCAAGCCACTTGCGTTGGCGGCTTAGAGAATATCATCAAAGGAAACGTTACGCTCATTAGATAAATAACATGAAAAAAATCATCACACCGAAATCCGAAAAGTTTCTCGAAGCTTACCTCAACAACGCGAGCCCTACAGGTTTTGAAACTTCTGGCCAACAAATGTGGCTAGACTACATCAAGCCATACACCGACGCATATTTTACCGACGCTTATGGCTCGGTAGCAGCTGTTGTCAATCCAGGACAGCCGTATAAGGTGGTGATTGAAGCACACGCCGACGAAATTTCTTGGTTTGTGCATTACATTACCAAAGACGGATTTATTTATTTGCGCCGCAATGGCGGTTCAGACCACATGATTGCACCCTCCAAGCGCGTCAATATCCATACCGATAAAGGGCCAGTCAAAGCTGTGTTTGGTTGGCCGGCCATCCACATGCGTCAACAAAAAGAAGAAACGCCAAGCATGAAAAACATCTTTTTGGATTGTGGTTGTGCTTCCAAAGACGAAGTAGAGGCTTTGGGCATACATGTAGGCTGCGTGGCCACTTTTGAGGATGAATTTATGGTACTCAATAAAAATAAATATGTCGGGCGCGCTTTAGACAACCGTGTGGGTGGCTTCATGATCGCCGAAGTTGCGCGCTTGCTGAAAGAGCAAAAAAAGCAGCTCCCTTTTAGTTTGTATATTGTCAATTCGGTTCAAGAAGAAATTGGTTTGCGCGGCGCCGAAATGATGGCCCACCGCATCAAGCCAGATGTGGCTATTGTGACCGATGTATGCCATGACACCGCCACGCCAATGGTCGATAAAATTGAAAATGGCGACCAACAAAGCGGCAAAGGCCCTGTGCTCACTTATGGGCCCGCGGTTCAAAATAATTTGCTACGTTTTATTATTGACGCGGCCAACGCCAAAAAAATACCTTTTCAACGCGCGGCAGTTTCGCGCTCTACCGGTACCGATACCGATGCTTTTGCGTATTCGAATGAAGGCGTAACCTCCGCACTCATTTCTTTGCCGCTGCGCTACATGCACACGACCGTAGAAATGGTGCAAAAAGAAGATGTAGAAAATTGCATTCGACTCATTTACGCTGCAGTACTGCGCTTAGAGGCAGGC
>JBIKZM010000101.1:0-5754 GCA_044354735.1 Crocinitomicaceae bacterium | reverse complement strand
TGCGCGCTTGGCCTTAAGGTTGTCTGAATTCTCCGCATCTTGACCTTCAAAATGTGCTTGGCGCGCATCAAAGAAACCATTGCAAGCAGCTCTGAATTCTTTCCATAATTTGTTTTCGAAGCGCTGGCCCGCAGAACCGAATTCTTGCCACTGTTTTTGGAGTTTCTTGAGTTGTTCAGCAGTGTTTTTCCAGTCGGTCGAGCTGCTCAAGGCTTGTGCTTTTTCGATCAAACCCTTTTTATTCTGAACAATTTCTTGACTTACAGCATCAATTTCTTTTGAAAAGTTCTTTTTTGCGGAAAAAAAGTCGTCGCAAAGCGCTCTAAATGCTTGATAAATAGCTTCGTTGTCTTTGCGGCTTCCAGAGCCAATTGTTTTCCATTGCGCCTGCAAATCGAGTACAAAAGCAGTTTGGGCTTCCCAATGCTTGAAGTTGTTCCATTGTTCCACTTCTTTCAAGCGTTCTGCTAGATCGGCAACCAATTTTTTCTTGGCATCGATGTTGGCCTTAAGTACTTGTCTTTGGGCCTCGTAGTGTTCGTTGATTTTGTCGTAGATACTGCGAACGGCTTCCCAATAAGCATTTTTCATGAGCTCCCATTCCTCGTTTTGAACGGGGCCAATTTCTTCCCATTCGTCCTGAAGAACATGCAGCTGTGCTTCTAGATCGCGTTGTTCAAGCGCAGACACGCGCAACTGTTTGAGTTTGAAAATCAAGTCCTCTTTGAGTTGTTTGTTGCGGCGATAATCGTGGTCTTTGAGCTCTTTATAAATTTTGATATTGTAAAAGAAAATCTCGAGCAAACGAGAGTACTCCTTCTGAATGGTTTCGCGCTGCTCACGTGGAATCGCACCGATTTTCTTCCAGGTTTCGTGGATTTCTTTGTAGGCTTGAAAAGCGGTACCAATGATCTCTTCGTTGTCAATGACTTCTTTGAGGCGCGTAATGAGGTCTCTTTTGAGCTTGAGGTTTTGGGTCTCGAGCGTCTGCTGAAGCTGCTGTTGCGCTTTGCGCTTCGTTACAAATACATTGAAAGCTTCAAAAAACGCTTCTTTTTGGGGCGAGTAATCAAATTCTTCATAAGAGTTGCCTTGGTCGGCAGCTTCTAGACGCTTGACCTGCTCTTGTCGCTCAAGTTCTATTAAGAGATCTTCGAAGTGCTGTTTGTGCTCACTTGCCGTGCGGCCTAATTGCAAAAGGTCTTCTTGCTGGCTCAAAGCCACAATTTGTTCGGTGTAGTGCTGTAATTCCATTAGGCTTCCAGTTGAAAGGTAGATAAAGCGACAAATTCATGCATGCGCTTGTGTAGGTCTTGTTGATTGATTTCGAGTAAACGCTCGGTTCCGAATTTCTCTACGCAAAATGATGCAAGTGCAGAGCCTGCAATAATAGCGCGTTTCATGGCGTCGAAGTCGAGCTTTGGAGCTGCAGCTAAATAACCCATAAAACCACCAGCGAAGGTATCACCTGCACCGGTTGGATCAAAAACTTCTTCTAACGGAAGCGCAGGAGCATAAAAAATGTTTTCTTCGTGGAACAACAATGCACCATGCTCTCCCTTCTTGATGATGAGAATAGCGGGGCCCATTGCGCGAATAATTCCTGCAGCATTGCGCAATGAATATACACCAGCAAGCTGACGTGCTTCTTCGTCGTTGATGATCAAGACGTCTATGTGTTTGAGCGTTTCTTTGAGCTCTTCCAAGGCGATGTCCATCCAGAAATTCATGGTGTCCATAGCGATGAGCTTTGGGCGCGTAGTCATTTGCTCAATGACAGACAATTGAACAGCTGGGCTCAAGTTGCCTAACATTAAAAAAGCTGCATTTTGGGCTTGTGCCGGAACAACTGGCTTGAAATCGGCTAGCACATTGAGCTCGGTAATGAGGGTGTCTCGCGAGTTCAGATCGGTATGGTAACGACCCGACCAGAAAAAGGTTTTTTCATCTTGTTTGATTTCAATACCACTGATATCAACACCTTTTGTTTCTAATAAAGAGAGGAATTCTTTGGGAAAATCTCCACCTACTACAGAGATCAGACTCTGTTCTTTCACAAAAAAAGAAGCTGCCAAGGCGATATAAGAGCCTGCGCCACCAACGATTTTGTCTGTTTTCCCGAAGGGTGTTTCGATGGCATCGAATGCGACACTACCAACTGCTGCTAAATTCATAGTTCTAAATTGTGCCGCAAAGATAGGTAATTTCAGCGCTTTGCCTATTAATTTACTATGATTTCAGTGCTCTTGGATGAGCGCTGCCATAAGCTTTGCGCAATTGCGCAAATGAATTGTGCGTATAGACTTGTGTAGCCGATAAATTTGCATGGCCAAGCAGGTCCTTGAGGGTCTCTAGACCGGCGCCATTATTGAGCATATGCGTGGCAAAAGTATGACGCAAAACATGCGGGCTGCGCTTTTCTACACCGCTTAAGGTTCCGAGTACTACTTTGACGAGGCGATACACGAGTTGCGGATACAATGCTTCCCCATTTTTACGCACCAACAAATTGGGATGGTCAAGGCTCAGGGCATGTTTTGCCGCTCGGTATTGATTGATTTTTATACTCAGCTCAGGTGCAATTGGGATAAGGCGTTCTTTGTTGCGTTTACCCAAAACTTTAATATGCTGTGTATTTACTGCAGCTTCTTTGAGGTCAATAAGCTCAGACAGACGCATACCCGTTTGATAAAAAAGCTCTACGATTAATTGGTTGCGCAGCCCTTCAAAATCCGTACTGAAAAGCGCACTAACTTTTTGCGCATCGAGTTCTGATTCTTTGACAAAAACAGGCAGGCGTTTTTCGCCTTTGGGGCCTTGTATGCGCGTCATGGGGTTTTCGGTGAGTCGGCCCTCTTTGCGCAACCACTTGAAAAAGGTGCGCAACGCTGCCAATTTGCGATTGACAGAACGCTTGCTGAGGCCTTGCTCAAGCAGCGAAACCATCCAGCCCCTGACGATTGCGCTATTTTGCTCTTGCCAATCTATAAGCTCCTTGCAACCCGCAAAAGTGCTGAATTGTTGGAGGTCTTGTATATAAGCAAGACAAGTGTGCGCTGAATAGCGTTTTTCTTGGCGTAAATAATTTTCGAATTCTTGGAGCATAAAAAAAGGAGCCGAAGCTCCTTTCCATACGTATTTTGTAGCAAATGGTTACAATTGCTGACTTTGCATTCTTTGTTTGTAAGCAGCGCGGATCACTTCCTGACGATTGGAAATAGATGGCTTCACAAACTCTTTGCGCGCACGCAGTTGTTTCATCACATTTGTTTTCTCGTACTTCTTTTTGTACTTCTTCAATGCGCGTTCGATGTTCTCGCCTTCTTTAATTGGAATGATCAACATATGCTTTAATTTCTTTGTTTTAAACTTAGGGTAGCAAAGATACTAGAGAAATTCAATTCTACAAAAATTATTTCAATATTTCTCTAGAAATAACCAACTTTTGGATTTCTGAAGTGCCCTCCCCTATGGTCATGAGTTTGGAATCGCGGAGAAATTTCTCGGCAGGGTACTCTTTGGTATAGCCATAACCTCCCATGATTTGAACGGCTTCATTGCCGCACTTGACCGAAACCTCTGAGGCAAAGTATTTGGCAAAAGCGCCTTCTTTGGTAACTGGCTGCTTGGCATCTTTTTTAGCCGCTGCTTGAAAAGTAAGGAGTTCGGCCGCTTCTAATTGGGTGGCCATATCGGCTAATTTAAAGCCGATGGCTTGAAAATGTGCAATAGGTTGGCCAAATTGCTCGCGTTCTTTGGCGTATTTTACAGAAGCTTCAAATGCGCCTCTAGCAATGCCGCAGCTCAACGAAGCAATGGAGATTCGGCCACCATCGAGAATTTGCATGGCTTGTGCAAAACCCTGCCCCACTTCACCAATTACGTTTTCTTTGGGGAGGCGGACGTTGTCAAAAATAAGCTCGGCTGTTTCACTTGCGCGCACGCCAAGCTTGTCTTTGATCTTGACAGCTGAGTAACCAGGTGTGCCCTTCTCTACAATAAAGGCTGTAATGCCTTTGCTGTCAAGTAGATCGCCTGTGCGAATAAGCACCACAGCTACGTCACCAGAAAGCCCGTGCGTGATCCAATTTTTAGATCCGTTCAAGACCCAATGATCGCCATCTAAAACCGCTGTCGCTTTCATGCGCATGGCGTCAGAACCGGTATTGGCTTCGGTGAGCCCCCACGCGCCTATCCATTCACCGCTGGCTAATTTGGGTAAGTATTTTTGTTTTTGCGCCTCTGATCCGTGGTAATAGATATGGCCTGTGCATAGCGAGTTGTGCGCTGCTACACTCAGCCCGACACCACCGCAAACTTTGCCAAGTTCCATTAAAATGGTAGCGTATTCGTTGTAGCCAAAGCCTGAGCCACCGTATTGTTCTGGAATAAAAATACCAAGTAAGCCGAGCTCGCCCATTTTTTTCATGACCTCAATAGGGAAGATTTCGTGGTCATCCCAATGCTTCATTTGGGGGCGAATTTCTCGCTCAGCGAAGTCCCGCACCATTTGGGCCAGGAGCTGCTGTTGTTCTGTAAAATAATTACTCATATTGTTGATTGATGTTGTTTGTTGATGAAATTTGGAGTGAAGAAGTCAGACCATATTGTATATTTAATAGTGCACGATAGCATTGATTTGATCACTGAACTTAGCGAGGTGTTCAGCACCATTTAAAAAATCAAGTGAAACTAGGAAATCAAAACCGGCTACTACCCCACCGCTTTTTTCAATGAGTATGGCTGCCGCTGCTGCTGAACCACCGGTGGCAAGTAGGTCGTCATGAATCAGAATACGCTGCCCTGCTTTCACTGCATCGGTATGCATTTCAATAACCGCTGCGCCATATTCGAGTTCGTAAGCATGCTTGATTTTGTCATAAGGAAGCTTGCCTTCTTTGCGAATCAGTACAAACGGAAGGCCCAAGCGCATGGCTAAAGGATAGCCAAAAAGAAAACCACGGCTCTCAATACCCGCAATGGCATCCAGACCCGCATCTTTATATTGCGCTGCTAAATGATCCAATACGGCATTTGAAACTTCCGGACTGAGCATGATGGTTGAAATATCCTTGAAGAGAATACCAGGTTTTGGGAAATCAGGCACATCGCGGATGACCGCTTTGAGTTGTTCGTGAATAGTCATATCACAAAGATACGTAAGGCAAAAGTTTTTTGTACGTTTCCTCGTCAATTAAAACCGATTCTCTGAGCTCCACTAGGTCTTTAAACTGACCGCGTTGCTTGCGCATTTTGATAATAGAATTGGCCTGATTCCAAGTTAAATAAGGATGTAGCTTGAGCAGTTCGTACGTGACCTCATTGATTGAAATGCGTTTCACGCCTTGTTCCAGTTCCAAATAGGGCAATACCCTCTGCAGTATTTCTGGCTTGAGACCCTGAATTTCTTGAAGTTGATCTAACGACAAAAAACCACCTAAACGCTCGCGATAGGTAATTATTTTTGCGGCTGTATATTCACCAAGACCTGGTAAGGCCACTAACATTGCTGTTGTTGCAGAATTGAGGTCTAATTTCTGAATTTTCTTTTCAAGAAGAATACTTGAGGCCTCCTTTGCTTTTGCTTCTATATTTTTAGTGGGGGAAGTACCAAATGGCTGATCAAAGATCAACGAATCTGAAATCAAATTGAGTAAGGCCGGTGGTAAAACGCGTATGCGGCGCATCTGATCAATTGAATCAAAACCATACTTATCTCGGTAACGCACCATTGATGCTGCCTGTTTAGAACTA
>JBIKZM010000100.1:0-5778 GCA_044354735.1 Crocinitomicaceae bacterium | reverse complement strand
AATCTAGTATATCGTTGAGTTCCTTTTGATAATACGCATTGCCGTGTACCCAAATTGCTCCTGTATTGCCGCCAATTCCGATTTCATAGGCTTGCTGATTCAGTCTGTATTTAGCATTCAGGTAAGTAACGCCAGGGCTGCCGGCTCTGAGGCCAATTGCGCTGGTGTAGCGCTGTGCAGAAACGGATATCGCGAGCAATAAGGTGAGTAAAAATAACAGCGCTTTCATGAGAATAAGTTTAATTCAAATTTAGCGTTTAATACAGCGCGCAAAACTCAAGCGCCGATTAAAAAATACACTTGGGTCTGTTGAAAAGGCTCTAAAATCCAAGATGTATATGCCATTGGTGGCAATTGTGCCGTATTCCGTACTTCCATCCCAAATGAGTGCGCCTTTTGTCCCGAATAACTCATTGATAATTAGTTTTTTAACTAGATTGCCGCCGAGCGTATAGATTTCGGCCTGCACCAACATGTTTGGAGCTGGTAGTGCGTATTGAATTTCTAAAAAGTCATGATAGCCATCTTGATCTGGGCTAAATTCAGGTTGGGTCAGGTAAAGTGAGCCAATTTGTTTGGCGCCAATTTGCTGCGAATTGCTTCGTCCGGGGCTGGCATACCCCACGTTTTGCGCCGCCGAAAACCAGTTATTTGGATTTTGTGTGGGCGCTGTAGCGTCTAGCCGCTCTAAACTCACCCCTTCTGTATCTGTAAGAATAGACGAATGCCAAGTACTGTTGTATTTCAATTGATCCAAGACAATGCCATTGCATTGGAGCAAACAAGTGCCGCTGTCATTATAAAAGAAAGGAAGGGTTTGAAAATCGGTGTTTTCAGTTTGGGTATTGGGATAGTAAGCAATTAAAAAACTGGTATCCGGGCAAAGCGCAAGGTATTCCATAGGTGCAATGGAAGGTTTTGTAATGGCATAAGCGGCTTGGCCGTTGCCAATACTGCACTGTCCCAAACTGAGGTATTTCTGACTTGTATTGTAAAGTTCAATGAAATCTGAGCCATTGCTTGGGGGGTCAAATAAAATTTCATTGAGCACGAGCTCGCCGGGCTGCGGATCTTTGTATCTAATAAAACTAGTTTGTAGGTTGTTGGCGTTGGCCCAACAATCTTGGATGTCAATGATAGACACCTCAATTGGCTCACTTTTAGAAAGGGCCTGTTCAAAATGCAAGAGGAGTTGGGCGCCGTTTTGAAGCTGCAAATAATCCAATACAATTCGTGAATAAGAACCGAGGTTTTGATCAAAAGTAATGGTGCACTGCGCCAAACTTGAGCTGTCCATAGGTTCAGAAAACACGAACGCAACCTGGTTCGAATCGCGGACTTCGGCGAGAAGTATAAGTGGCGCAAGCGTATCAGCAGCGGGGTCAAATACTGAATTTTGCGTTCCGGGCGTGCCGCCGAGCTGCGCTTGCGTCGCACGCCAGTTGTCGGCAGCAGAGCAAGGGTCAAGCAACGAAGAGCGCTCCAAACTATAGCCGCCCTCCATTTTGCTGGAATCTTGATACCAACTCAAATGATAAGCCACTTGATCAAGAGTGAGGCCTTGGGCATTCTTGATGACGAGGGTTTCACCTGTGTTATTGAGACTTGGAAATGCGGTGACTTCTATTGTCTTTGAAGGATTGAAACCACTACTTTGCCCGGTCCCGACCAAAGTGGCATAACCACCCGGCTGCAGCCAGTAGGAGGGCAGCGTACACGTACCAGTGGCATCGTTTAGAACCAAACCATTGAGTTGCTGGGCACTTGTGCCAGCGTTGTAAATTTCAATGTATTCCGTATTGGGCAGGCCTTGTTGCGGCTCTGGATCAGCCAATAATTCGGTAATGATCAGTTGGGCATCAAGTGGGTTGAATGTGGGTCCAAAATAAAGATCGTCGAGGTAAAATCCTTGGCTGTTTCCACTGGTAAAAATACAACTGAGGCCTGCATAAAGCCCCGCTGGCAGCAAGGGCAACTGCCCTGACAACCAGAGGTTGCTTGCGGCGCCCGGACTCGTTTTGCTCTCGAGCGTAAATACCCCATTGTTGTACTTGAACGTAAAAAATACTTGAAACGCCGCCGCAACGCTGCCAGCGGGGCCAATTGCGATCAAACTATCGCTACCGTTTTGCCGGCAAAATAATTTAGGAGCATCTTGGCTTCCGGCTTCTCCAAATTCCAAATAAAGTGCGTTAGCTGCTGTCAGCAAATCGCTTTGATCTGCTTGCAAATAAAAGCGACTAAAGTTGAGACTAGAGGGGCTAAAATTGAGCCGCAGCCAAAACTGACATTTCCAGTTTGCGCTGTTGTTCAATTGGTTTTCAAAGAAGAGGGAGGCCGATCCAGCACTCGTTGCACTCAGCTGTAATTGTCGGTTACTGTTGGTCGCAAATGCGCCGATATCGCCACCCCACAAGAGGCCTTGAAACAGACTTTGGTCGTGAAAATCGTCAAATAGTTGTGCAATTACCGGGCGCGGTGTGCAAGCCGTTGTCAGGAAAATTAAAAAGAGCAAGTTTCTCATGTCAAACAAAGATTATTTTTGTAAAAAATTAAACCATGAAAATAGCTGTAGTAGGAGCCACCGGTATGGTTGGTTCAGTGATGTTAGAAGTGCTGGCCGAGCAACAATTTCCTTATACTGAATTACTTTTAGTTGCCTCTGAAAACAGCGTTGGTAAAAAAATAACGTACCAAGGAAAAGAATATGCAGTCATTGGGCTGCAAACAGCGGTAGACGCCGCTCCTGATATTGCTATTTTTTCGGCTGGCGGCGAGACCTCATTGCAATGGGCGCCTCGTTTTGCCGAGAAAGGAACAGTGGTCATTGACAACAGCTCTGCTTGGCGCATGGATCCCACAAAAAAACTCATCGTTCCGGAAATCAACGGACAACTGCTCACCAAACAAGACCTCATTATTGCCAATCCGAACTGCAGTACCATACAACTCGTTATGGTTTTGGCGCCGCTGCACCACAAGTATGGTGTCAAACGCGTGGTGGTATCTACCTATCAATCGATCACCGGAACAGGTGTGAAGGCCGTTGAGCAACTCGCAAACGAGCGCGCAGGTATCGAAGGCGAAATGGCTTACAAGTATCCGATCGATAAAAATTGCATCCCGCACTGCGATGATTTCCTAGACAATGGTTACACCAAAGAAGAGATGAAACTCACCAACGAGACCAAAAAAATCCTAGACCCAAGCATAAACGTCACCGCAACGGCTGTGCGCGTTCCGGTGGTTGGTGGGCATTCAGAGGCGGTGAATATCTCTTTTGAAAACGACTTTGATTTACAAGAGGTCCGAACGCTCCTTTCTCAAACTCCTGGCCTAAAGCTGCAAGACAACACCGCTGCTTACGATTACCCCATGCCGCGTTTCGCCGAAGGCAAAGACGACGTCTTCGTTGGCCGTCTTCGCCGCGACGAAAGCCAAGCCAACACGCTCAATTTGTGGATAGTCGCCGATAATTTGCGCAAAGGTGCAGCCACCAATGCGGTGCAAATTGCTAAGTTGGTTGCTTCCTTGTTGGCTTAGCATCAGTTCTTTTTATCCAAGTTGAAATCATTTTTATTTTCGATTTGGTCAGTTTGTTTCAAAATGACTTATTTTTGTGGCGTCTCTAAGGGGTGCCGCAAGGCTGAGAACATACCCATTGAACCTGATTTGGATAATGCCAGCGAAGGGAAGATGACGCGCTAATTGTACAGAACTACCAAGAATTAGCCCCTTGTTCTTGTTTAATTTTTTAATTAAAATGAAAACAAGATCTATACTATTTATTTTGATGAGTGGTCATTTAGTAATGGCCCAGGTTGACAAATCGAAGAATTTAACCGACACTACCCGTCGCATTCAAGATGTCGAAGGAATCGTTGTCAATGGGCTGCGTGCCAAAGATGCACCTAATAACATCACAATTTCTAAATCGGCGCTCAACGCCAAGAATTTTGGTCAAGACATGCCCACACTTCTCGAGTTTACGCCATCGGTCGTTACTACAAGCGATGCGGGCGCTGGTGTAGGCTACAGCGGATTGCGTATTCGCGGTGTAGATGCCAGCCGCATCAACGTCACCATCAATGGCGTGCCGGTCAATGACCCCGAGTCTCACGATGTCTATTGGGTCAATATGCCCGACCTCGTGGGCTCCATCGAAAACATTCAAGTGCAGCGCGGGGTAGGTTCTTCTACCAACGGTGCTGCCGCTTTTGGCGCAAGTGTCAATATCAAAACCAATGATTTACGGCCAGAACCATCAGCGCGCATCGATTTTTCGGGAGGGTCGTTTGGCACGCTCAGAGGAACGCTGCAGGCTTCAACCGGTTTACTCAACAAGCGTTTTTCATTGGAAGCGCGCGTTTCTGAAATTCACTCTGATGGCTACTTAGACAGAGCAACGAGTAACTTAAAATCGATGGGTCTTACCGCGACGTATCTGACCGAAAAATCAGTTTGGAAGGCAGTGGTGCTCACGGGTCAAGAGCGTACTTATCAAGCCTGGTACGGTACGCCGGAAAGCCGCTATCGTTCCGATGAACAAGGCATGCTCGACTACGCAGCGCGCAACGGCCTAAGCGAAACAGAAACTCAAAACTTGTTGGCGTCTGGCCGCACTTATAATTACTACACCTACGCCAACCAAGTAGATAACTACAATCAAGACAACTATCAGCTGCATTTCATCCATCGTTTTACTCCTCAACTCGACTTCAATTTAGCTGCTCATTATACCCATGGAAGGGGGTATTTCGAAGAATTCAGAAATCAAGATGCGCTTTCTGATTACGGACTCGCGCCTGTAGTAGTGGGTTCAGATTCCATTTTTACTTCAGATTTGATCAGAAGACGTTGGCTAGACAATCACTTCATCGGTGTTGTTTATGGACTCAATTATCAGTGGAGGCCAAATTTCAAATTCACTTTAGGAGGCGCTGCAAACCGCTACTCAGGCCTTCATTTTGGTGAAGTTATCTGGGCTGAATTTGCATCGAACAGCCAAATTTACGACCGCTATTACGAGAACGACGCCAATAAATCTGAGCTGAGTACCTACTTGAAATCCAACTACACCAAAAACGGTTGGGACCTCCAACTCGATCTTCAGTACCGAGGTATTGCCTACTCATTTTTGGGTATAGACCAAGTCAGTGGGGTATTGGCAGACCTTACCCAAAGTGTCAATTTCAATTTCTTCAATCCGAAGGTTTCAATTGCCAAAAAAATGGGTATACACCACTTATTTGGTTCTTTTGGAGTCGCGAACAGAGAGCCAATTAGACGAGACTTCCGCGAGAGTACACCAACGAATCGTCCCCTTCCTGAGCGCATGTACGACACCGAACTTGCCTACAGCATGGCCTACAAACGCTTATCTGCACAAGCCAATCTATTTTTAATGTATTACCAAGATCAGTTGGTATTGACAGGTCAAATCAATGACGTAGGAGGCTACACCCGCACCAACGTTGACCAAAGCTACCGCACTGGCTTAGAATTAGAATTAGCTTATCAAGTGAATGAAAAATGGCGCCTCCAAGGGGCAACAACACTTAGTCAAAATAAGATCCTCAATTTTGTGGAGTTTGTCGATGTTTATCTAGAAAACGCGCCGTATTACTCCCAAATTCAGATAGAACACGGCACCACGGACTTGGCTTTCTCACCCAATTTCATTCAAACCCTTGGCCTTCAATATGCGCCACTGGAGCGTTTATCACTGACGCTTCAATCCAAATATGTCTCTAGACAATTTCTAGATAATACTTCTGA
>JBIKZM010000099.1:0-5863 GCA_044354735.1 Crocinitomicaceae bacterium | reverse complement strand
GAATTAGTTTCAATACATCCACACGTTGTTGGCGAGCCACCTCGCGATTGTATTGTCCCAGTGATATTTCCTATACTTGAAGCGCAGCCAGAAAGCCAAATTGCGCAACAATCAAGTTCAAATGCGGTTCTTCCCGAAGAAATGAATCCGGAAATTATATCGGGAATGAATTTGGCGCAGGCAAATCCTAGTGCTTTTCAAAAAGAACCCATCACCATGAAGGCATTTTTGCTGCAAAAGACCAATGAAAAATTATTTGGCACAGCAATGCCCTCTACGGACTTGAAGTTTGAAACATTGGCCCGCTTTGCAAGTGAGTCTGTCGGTATCCCTGTTCGTTATCAAGTAGAAGCAGCGCCTCATCAAGATAAATTGGTCTTTCAACTTGGGCCAATTACCATTGAAAAAACCAGAACAAAAAAATAAGTTGTAACAAAATTTTAAAACACCCGTCATAGGGTCAAAATCAATACAAATGAAAATTAAATTCCTTTCCGCTTTTTTACTTTCAAGTTTGGCACTTTTTGCCCAACAAAATGAAACCAAGAAAATCGTTCGTATCGAAGGCAACGATACCACCATCATCATGATCAATAGCCGTATCGATCAGATGGACTCCATGCTCACCCAAGAAATGACGAAGCTTTATAGTTCCGACACCACCCAAATTAAAATTGGCAACATGAAAATAGTCATTTTAGATGCTAGAGACTTGACCGATCTAGACCGGCTCAAAGCACTCGAAGGCGAACTTCCGAAAGGTCAGCGCAAGATCATCATCGATGAAAGAGTCATTATCGAAAACGACGAAGACCTGTCAAAAGAAAATTGGGATACCGACGATGACTGCGATAATTGTAGAACCTCCGGCGACGGCAATGCTATTTGGTCCGGCATCGGAATTAACGCCAATGGCTTCATGAATGCCAATAAGCAATTGGCGAGCACTACCGAACTCTCTTTTCTAACCCTTGACCCCTCAAAAAGCATAGGTCTGCAACTGAATTTTGCTGAAAAGCGCTTTCCAATTGTCAAAGATTACCTCGGCGTAGTCACTGGCTTGGGGCTCAATTGGAACCGTTATTCCATCAAAGGCGACTACGATTTCAGTGTTGTCAATGATACCCTTATTGCCAATGCAACAGGTGTCAATTATTCCAAAAATATATTGAGTTCTACTTATTTGCAGGCGCCACTTTTGTTGCAAATTTCAACGAGCAAAAACGCTCATCAGGCTTGGAATATTTCTGCAGGTATTGTTGGAGGTATTCGCGTTGATGCGCGTCAAATGCAAAAATGGGAAGCCGATGGCAAGAAAAACAAAGACAAGAACAAAGACGACTTTCAGTTCAATCCGTTTCAGGCCAGCCTCATGGCAACTGTAGGCTACGGAGACTGGAGTTTGTACATGACTTATGGCCTTACGGATGTCTTTAACGAAGGATCAGCTCCAAAGGTGCGCGGAGTGAATGCAGGAATTTTATGCTCGTTTTAAGTGACCCGCTAACTTTCATTGTCAGTTCGAATCAAACAAGTATGAGTTGTAAGCGCAATGCTTATATTTGTCGGATTGAATCAATAAAATGGCTAAATCGAACCAAAAAGACCTGAGTTGGCGTGCATTTGAACTCATGTGCACAGCCAAAACCATGGCTGAAAAATACGAGGCGAATAAGGAAGTAACTGCCAAATACGTGCACGCCACCTCTCGTGGCCATGAAGCCATTCAGTTGGCTTTAGGAATGCAACTCAAAGCTCAAGATTGGGTTTCGCCTTATTACCGCGACGACAGCATTCTGCTTGGCATCGGCATGGAACCAAAAGAACTCATGCTGCAAGTTTTTGCCAAAAAAGACGACCCTTTTTCTGGCGGCCGCACTTACTACTCGCATCCTTCGCTCAACAGACCAAACCAACCTAAAATTCCGCACCAATCTTCTGCCACAGGCATGCAAGCGATTCCCACGACCGGAATTGCCATGGGCATCCAATACAAAGAAAAAACCGGCCTAGCCACATGGACCGCAGCAGATGCACCTGTGGTGGTTTGCTCACTCGGCGACGCCTCCTGTACAGAAGGCGAGGTATCAGAAGCATTCCAAATGGCCGCCCTCAAACAGTATCCGATCATTTATTTGGTGCAAGACAACGGTTGGGATATTTCAGCCAACGCCAAAGAAACACGTGCCCAAGATATTTCAGAATACATCAAAGGTTTTCATGGCATAGAAGTCAGAACCATAGACGGCACTGATTTTTGGTCTTGTTACCAAACCGTAGAGAAAGTCATCGCTAAGGTTCGCTCAGAGCGCCGTCCGTTTCTCATTCATGCCAAAGTGCCCTTGTTGGGTCACCACACTTCAGGTGTGCGCAAAGAATGGTACCGCGACGACCTCGAAGAAGCAGCTAAAGCAGATCCCTATCCAAAATTAAGAACGGCATTAGAGCAACAAGACGTCCGTTTGGCTGAGTTCATCAATTTAGAAGCAAAAGTTCGAAAAGAAATCGATGCGGCCTATGATGCAGCACTCAACGCGCCTGATCCAGAAACCAGCTCGATTCAAGACCACATTTTTGCGCCTACTCCCATCACCGAAGAAAAGGGTGAGCGCGAACCAGCAGGCAAAAAGAAAACTGTCATGGTTGACTCCGCACTATTTGCGATGCGAGAAATTATGGAGGCCCACCCCGAAGCACTGCTTTATGGTCAAGATGTGGGCGGCCGGCTAGGAGGGGTGTTCAGAGAAGCGGCCACACTTGCCCAAACTTTTGGTGACGACCGCGTGTTCAACACACCCATTCAAGAAGCTTACATCATTGGTTCCACTGTCGGGATGTCTGCTGTGGGACTCAAACCCATTGTAGAGGTTCAGTTTGCCGACTATATTTGGCCGGGCCTCAACCAACTTTTTACAGAAGTTTCGCGCTCCAATTATCTTTCCAATGGCAAATGGCCAGTAAGTTGCGTCATCCGCGTGCCGATTGGCGCCTACGGATCAGGCGGGCCTTACCACTCATCTAGTGTCGAGTCTGTCTTAGCCAATATCCGCGGCATCAAAGTCGTTTATCCATCGACAGGAGCCGATTTAAAAGGCTTGCTCAAAGCGGCTTTTTACGACCCAAATCCGGTCGTCATTCTCGAACACAAAGGTTTGTATTGGTCAAAAATCCCAGGGACCGAAGGCGCCATGAGCATAGAGCCAAGTGCTGACTACGTTGTTCCTATCGGAAAAGCAAGAATTGTTCAAGAAGCGAGTCAAGAGGCTATTCAAAAGAGTAAATCAATGGGTATTATAACCTATGGACGAGGTGTTTACTGGAGCACAGAAGCCGCAACTCAATTCGAGGGTCAAGTAGAAATTCTTGATCTCAGGACCATCAATCCGCTCGACATGCCAGCAATGGAGGCCATTTGTAAGCGCCATGGCAGAATCCTGCTAGTGACAGAAGAAACCACAGAAAATTCTTTTACTTTGGCCATCGCAGGGAGGCTGCAGCAGTCTTGTTTCAAACACTTAGATGCGCCTATCGAAATTATCGCGTCAGTAGATGCACCTGCTATTCCACTCAACTCTATTCTTGAAGCTGCTATGTTGCCAAATGCGCAAAAAGTAGCAGCGGCTATTTCCAAACTTCTGAATTATTAAAAATGGAATTCAAAGAAATTATCGGAGCAGTTGCTCAATTCCACGAAGCCTTTGGCATTCAAAACAATGAACAACCAAAAGCTGATCTTACCGCTGCTGATGTTCAACTCCGTTTTGACCTTATGAAGGAAGAAAACGAGGAATATTTAGAAGCTGCTCAAAGCGGCGACCTTGTCGAAATCGCAGATGCGCTTGGAGACCAACTCTATATCTTGTGTGGAACCATTTTACGCCATGGTCTGCAGCATAAAATTACGGAGGTGTTTGAAGAAATTCAACGTTCCAACATGAGTAAGTTAGACGCCAACGGCCAACCAATTTATCGTGCAGACGGCAAAGTACTTAAATCTGAGCTCTACTTCAAGCCAGACATCGCTAAAATCCTTCAATAATGACCGATTTATCCATCTATTTTCAGCCCGTATCAACAGATTTAATTTTTGAAGATGCACAACTCGGAAGTCAAATTGAGATTTTTCAAGAATCGTTTCCCGAACTGAAAGGACCTGGTTGTGCGCTTATAAGCGTACCTGAATACAGAGGCTCAGGACAAGACCAACTTACAACACCTCCTTTTCGAGCGGCATTCTATCAATTGCACCCAGAGTCTAATTGGGAGCAGCCAATTTATGATTTGGGTGAAATAAAACCGGGTGCCACCATAGAAGACACCTATTTTGCACTTGCCAATGTCGTGAGCGAACTTGTCAAGAACAACATCATACCGATTGTCATTGGCGGTAGTCAAGACCTCACCATGGCGCTTTATCAGGGTTATGAAAAATTAGAACAACTTGTCAATACTTGTAGCATAGACCGCAGACTCGATATCGGAAGCGCAGAACAAACAGTGCACTCCAAAAATTATTTAAGCCATATGATGCTCCAGCGGCCATGTTACTTATTTAACCACGCAGTTGTGGGCTTGCAGCAACCTTACGTCGGAGCTGCAGAACACGACCTTTTTGGAAAGTTGTTTTTTGACATTTGCCGTTTGGGTGAGTTCAATCAAGATTTCCGTCTAGCAGAACCTCATTTACGCAACGCAGACATGATTAGCTTTGACCTCCAATCCATCAAGGCCAATGAGATCGGAAGCAAATACGGCGCTCCAAACGGCTTCACATCAGTTCAATTCTGCCAAATAACCAAGTACGCAGGAATATCCGATAAAGTCACCAGCATTGGGTTTTTTAGCGAAGAAGCACTCAGCCCATTTGGCGCAAGCTTGCTGGCTGAAGGCATTTGGTATTTTTTGCAAGGTTATTTCTCTCGCGTGGGTGATTTTCCTTTCGGTAGCAAAGCTGATTATACCAAATTCAGGGTTTTTATGGATGAGGTAAACCGAGAGCTTATTTTTTACAAGAGCAATAAATCTGCCCGATGGTGGATGGAAGTGCCGTATCCACCTCAAAGTGGAACGCGCTATGAGCGTCATCACATGATCCCTTGTAACAAGTCAGACTACGATAACGCTATGAAAAATGAACTTCCCGATTTATGGTGGAAGACCTATCAGAAACTGGGTTAACCTTTTTATTAAAAAGCCTTTTATTTTTCATTTGAATTCTTTACTTTAGCACCTTGAAATTGTCGTATTCTATGAAAATTCGACTCTTTTACACATGCTAAACTAAGCTTATGCCATTGAATAACAGACTACTTACTGCTGCTTTTTCTGTTTTGTTGTTTACGTCCTACGCACAACAAGATAAGCTTGTCACACATTTTATGTTTGACAAAATGAGCATCAATCCTGGTAAAACAGGCATTGATATGTACAACGGAATATGCGCTACTTCCATTTACCGCAACCAATGGGACAAAGTAAACGGAGCCCCGAATTCTACCATACTCAACATAGAATCCAATCTTTCTCGATTTTTCCCTGGAGGTGTTGGTGTTAATTTCTACAATGACGCAATTGGTTTCGCACGCCAAAACACCGTGCTATTGAACTATTCTTATCCTATCCAAATTGGTCGTACCGGCGTCTTAGGAGTAGGGGTTGGTCTAGGTATCATGAACTACAGCATTGATCCAATTTGGGTTACACCCAACGGTTTGCCAGCTGCCCAAGACCCCTCAATTCCAACTGGCTTTGCTGCCACTACTTTCGATGCCAACTTTGGTTTGTATTTCCAAGCCAAAAATTACTACGCCGGTTTTTCTTCAACTCACCTCTCAGAATCTGATCTTTCAGCTGATCCAACCAA
>JBIKZM010000098.1:0-5872 GCA_044354735.1 Crocinitomicaceae bacterium | reverse complement strand
GTAAGTCTTTAGCAAGGGATTTTGCTGATTCATGTCCGGCATCGTGACATCAAACCATCCGTTGGCCGAACCATCGTGGTCTATTTTTGAAGCATACGGGTCAAATTGGGTAGACAGGCGGTAGTTGGAGCGCGTAAATGAATCAAACTGGTGGATCCATGAACTCGTTGGCAAATCTTGGATCATCCAGTGCTTGCTAGACCAATGGTTGGTTACTTCATCTTTAATGACCTTCAAGCCTTGGCGGTGCGCTTCCAAGACCATCTGCTTGAACCCTTCATTGGTGCCATAGCGCGGATCCACTTGATATAAATCTGATTGTGCATAACCATGATACGAGTAAGTAGGCTCGTTGTCTTGCATAATTGGCGTCATCCAGAGGGTGGTTGCACCCAATTCTCTGAGGTAAGGCAACTGCTCCATAACGCCCTGTAAGTCGCCGCCATGGCGTCCGCCCGGTTGGGTTGGGTCTGCTTTTTCGGCCATATCGGGGTGGTTGTCGTTTCCTTGGTTTGCGTTTCTAAAGCGGTCGGGCATCAATAAATAGATGACATCCGAACTCGTGAAGCTTTCGCGGAATTTACTGTTAGGAACGCGCGCTTCAAGTTTGAACTCATGGGTGGCCACAACTTTCTTTTTGTCCAACAAACGGATCTGATAAGCCCCTGCTACTTTGTCTTGGGTTTCAAGCGTGACAAAAATATAATTAGGGTTTTCCGTTCGAATTTCTTCTAGGATAGTAAGGCCTGAAACCTCTACTTTATATTTTGCAATTTCCTGACCGTGGAGCAATACTTGCACTTGATGGTGCTCCATACCCACCCACCAATTGCCTGGTTCTACGTGTTGTAAAACCTGAGTTTGAGCGAGTGAAACAATGAGTAAGCTTAGGGCGAGGTTAATCCATTTCATAAATACGTTGTTGGGTTCCATTTTCAAAGTTCAAAATTTTAATGCAATTTTTGGCTTCTGGGGCAATTTCTCTGCCTAAAATATCGGTCACAAAAAGTAATTTGCCATTGGTTGCCTCATTTTCATCTAATCCGATTATACAAGGGTTTGGCAACGCTTGATAAGCACTTAGTTGCGAAAGCGCACTGGTTTTGCGGTTTTGTAGGTAAGGAATGATGCCGCTCTTGACATGTGCGCCCCAAGTCACTTGCAAGGCATTCAAAAAATCTTGGTCTGTAAAGCCGTAGTCCAGGCCTTTGTAGTCGTCTAGCAAAGCTGCGGGCGCAATCAGTTGCTGAACCGCTTCTAATTGAATTTGCAATGCGGGCACATTCCAAACATTGTTGAGTAGATCGAGCATATGAAAGGTAAAGCGGTCTCTGAAATAAGGAACCGCCAAAAGCTTGCTATACAAGGGCCTGTTTTGGTTCACTGGCGACCACGAATAAATATTGCGCAGCGCCCAATTGATATTGAACCAGTCAATGCCAAAAGTATTGTCTAGATCATAAGACAGATAAACCATTTTGCCGTCGCTTTCGCGCTGATACAAATAATAATTATTCTTGTTGTAGGCATAGCCATCCCATTGCCCCATCAATATTTCCATCGCTATATTTCGCAAGAATAAATCGACATCTAAGACCTCTTGAATGGCGCAAGCAAAACTGCCCGACGGCGTGTTGTTGAGTACATCGGCAAAATGTACTAATGCCGTATAATCATTGCTGTCCTTATTGGTTTTGAGTTCATACACTTGCTCATAATTCGTCGGATTGGTGCCCAACCAAGTTAAATCGGCTCCGTAAGCGCACTTCCAAAGATTGCCATTGGCCTGTCCTGGAAAACGCAAATCGAGAAATTCGTCGTCGAGGTGCTCTATATTGATGTATAAACCCTTGTACGCATTATTCATGTATAGTTTGACATAACTCGTGCGCGAAGCGGGAAGTGCGGCAGATCTCATCAATTGCTGTGCAAGAAAAGAACGCATGATAGATACGTCGTTGTGCTCACCGTTCAGGTTGAATTCCTCTAAGCCTTGAAACTTTTGTCCGGAAACAAAACGGTTGAAATCGACTTTAAACGATTTTTTTTGCGACGCCAAAGATGTGTTTCCTCTGGCTCTAAAACCAATGCTGTCAATTTCGACACTAAAAACTGAACTTTGGTAGCTGACCGTTGCCATGAATTCATGGGCGCTGTACAAACTATCACCTAGAAGTAAATCCAGAGAATCGGGGTGAATATCTACATATACACTAGCTACCTCGTTTTGAAGAAAAGCTAAATTATAGGGTGGCTGCGGAATTTGAGCATAAAAAACTGAAATTCCAAACCAAAATGCAATAATAGTACAGTGGATTTTCTGCATCAAATCCAGCTTACTCAACTTTTACAAATCCTTCGTTGGCCATAGCTGAACCCACCTTTACCAGAAAGTGATAGTTGCCTGAAGAAAGCTCATTGACACTTAGTTGAATTTCGTTTTTCCCAACGGAGGTACTTCCTTTCTTTTGCAGCACAATTTGCCCTGCCTCATTTAAAAGTAGGATAGAATAAGGTGCAATTGCATTAGACTGAAAAGCGATGGTTGCCATTTGCGAAGAAGGATTTGGAAATACTTTTAACTCAAAAGTGGAGTTCAACACTTCATCTATAGAAACAGGCGCGTCGGTGATTTCTGGCTGAGCCAGCTTGACATCTGTGTAGATGCGATACTCACCTGCATTGAGGCTAATTGGCGCAAGCGCGTTGGTAACATTGATGCTGTCACCGGTAAAATATTCATACCACCAGCCTCCGTGCTGAAAGGCAGGAATGACGCTTTGGGTACTGACGGCAAAGTTGGCCATCGAAACGCCATTCATGCTGGAATGGTTCATGGTCATTCTTTTGGCAGCACCAGTTAGGTTGTATTGAAAGTTGAGCGAACGAAAGGTTTCGTAGTTGTTGCGCAAGGCAAGTGTTGCGGCATAGACGTCATAGAGCTGTCTGCGACGTGCCTGCGTATAATAGTTCCACAAAATGGGTTTATTGCAAACGCGGCAAGGGTTGTCTATCGAAATATCGTAACCCAACTCTTGAAACTGCCAAAGCATTTTGGGGCCTGGTTGCGTCAGTAAAATAACCGCCAAACCTTGTGCGCGACCTAAAGCTGTATAAAGATTGCGCGCGTTGTGTGCAGCATTGGTGTTGTTTCCATAAGTAAGCGCCTCAAACATAGTGCGCTCTTCGTCGTGGCTTTCGGCATAAGAAATTAAGTGTGGTACAGACCATCCTCTGTTGGTGTAAATGCCAGAACTGATGTTACTTGAATTGGTGAATCCCATCAAGGCTTGCTGATAACCATGGGTCACATTGCCCCAAAGCATCATGCCGTGGTCTGCCAATTGTTCTTCCTCGGCGTTGTCGCACCAATGTTCTAAAATGACATACGCATTGGACTTATATGTCCAAATTTCGTCGGCCATTCTTTTGAGTAAGTTGATGCGCTCCATACTATAACCATTCCCATTATTGACAAAACCTTTGGTGTAGTCAAAACGAAAACCGTCGATATTATAAGTCTCAACCCAATAACGATTGACTTGATCGATGTAGTTTTGGGTGGCCAAGCGCGTGTGGTCGTAGTCATAACCCCAGCAGTAGGGTTCATGCGGGCAGATGGCATTGAACCAAGGGCTGTTGGCGGCAGGGCGCGAATTGGCAGCATCCCAATACATATTGACCATTGGGTTCTGTCCAAAAGCGTGGTTAAGTACCATATCTACAATAACAGCAATACCGCGGCCATGGCAAGAATCGACAAACTCTTTGAATTTTTCTGGCGTGCCATAGTACTTATCCAAAGCCATGTGAAAAGACGGGTTGTAACCCCAACTCTCGTTGTTTTCAAATTCTCCAGGAGGCATTAATTCAATGGCATTGATGCCCAGTTTATCGAGGTAGTCGAGGGTATCAATAAGCGTTTGGTAGTTGCGCTTGGCTACAAAATCACGCACATGTAATTCGTAAATGACCAAGTCTTTTTTCTCAGGTGCAGAGAAATTGGTATTGCTCCAGTTGAATGGAATTTGTGCAGTTTGAAGTATGGTCACAAAACCTGTGGTTTGTCCGACAGGATAAGGATGTGGGTTTGGATACGTTTGGGCATTGATGCTGTTGTCGTTGTTGGGGTCCAAAATGAGTGAACTCATGGGGTCTGCTAAACGCAGGTTGCCATCAATCAAATATTGGTAAGCATATTTTTGACCAGGTGTGAGCCCGGTAATTTCTAGCCACCAAGTTTGATTGTTGGTCGCTAGGTTCATATGATAGTTGGTCGTTGGCGTCCAGTTGTTGAAGTCGCCGATGACATATATGTGTTCTTTTTGAGGGGCGAATAACTGCAATACAACAGTTGTGTCGTTGATAGAATTGATGCCATTTTGTAAATTGGCATAAGTGGGGTCTTGCGGAACCACCAATGGGTTCACTGTAAAATAAGTGGAGTCAATGACTTGTGAGGTGCCGTTGTCGGCAATAAATTCGAGTAAGTGTGTGCCAGCTTGCGTGGCTGTTAGTGTATAGGTAAGTTGAGTAGCATTTGCTATGGTTTGGAGCACAATTCCATCTTGTTTGAGCGTAAGGCTCGCATTTTGATTGGCTGCGGCTTCTACTTGCAACTGCTCATTTACATCTAAAATAGCACCAGCATTCGGATGAAAAAATTGGGCAAGTAAACCTGCATTTACAGGATAGATGTCGTAATAAATATCGCTGCCGTCTGCCGAGCGGCCTACAATTGTTCCGGCTGCGTTTCTGAAAACAAAAGCGAACTTCAATACGTTCGTGCCCGCAGGAAAGCCATAATATTGATCGATGTCAATGGTAATGGTATGTTTGTTGTTGCCAATGTTCGTCATGGTCACCTCTGGATCTACGGTGCCCCAGTTGCCTTGTACAAATTGCCAATTGGTTGGAGAAGTACTTGTTGAGGTAATCAGGCCGGCGTGGGCATAGATTTGGTTTTGACCTACGAGAGCTGCGTTTCCTTGTGTAGCATCATAGGTGATGGTGACCACGTCATTTACCGTTGGAAATGCGGGGTTTACTTCTAAGATTTGTGCCTGCACAAACCCGTCAAGAACCATCAATACAATAGATAAAAGAAGCTGCTTTTTCATCACAAAGAAATTTATAAATAGGTTAATTTATGACCAAAAAAGCCCGGGTGAAACTCACCCAGGCTTTTGAAATCATTTTGTTGAAGCTTATTGCTTGATCAATTTACCAGTAGCAATTTTGTCACCGGCAACAACGTTGTAGATATAAGAACCAGCCTGCAATGCAGTTGTGTTCATTTCTACAGTTGTAGTAGCAGAAGTAGCAACAGTTTGAGTAGCTACAGCTTTACCAGCAAGGTCAAAGATTGTTACAGTAGCAACAGCAGCGTTGTTCGCTTCGAATGTGAAGTTAACAACATCAGTTGCAGGGTTTGGCGCTACTGTAAGGTTCGCAATTGCGTTTTCAGCAACAGAAACACCACATGCAGTACAAGCATCCCAAACGTAACAAACAGTACCTGGCATAATTGTGTAAGTACGGTTGATGTTACCATTGCCGTCGTCAACACCACAAGAGTCAACTGCGATTGTGTTCGCTGCATCAGTACCTTCGTTAGCACCCCAGTCACCATTTACAAACTTGTAGAATTGAGTAGCACCCAAAGAAGCAACAGGATAAGTAACTGTAATTGCCCAGATGTTGTTGCCTTCGTCTGTCATTGCAGAGTTAGCATCACCAGGAGTCCAGTTAGCAACTGGACCAGCAGCTACAGTAGCACCGTTGTCTGTAAAGTTACCACCAACGCGCATACCGTTGGCAGCCAATGTATTGGCAGCAAGGTAGTTGGTAACGTCTACTTTGTAAGTGACAT
>JBIKZM010000097.1:0-5921 GCA_044354735.1 Crocinitomicaceae bacterium | reverse complement strand
CTTCAGCTTATCTTCCACGCCCACCTTTTCAATTTGAAATCCCTGCTTTTGAATCCGGGAAGCTTGTCGCTACAGGCTTCAAGCGTCAAGTCAGAGTAGCCTCAGATCAGGTTCAAACACCAGGGAAACCTGTTCGAATCACCCTGGAATTGGATACACTTCAATATGGAATAGACACTTCAAAAGCTGACCTCATTTTCATTAGAGCCCAACTTTTAGATACCAATGGTAACGTTGTTCCGACCAATGACTACAAAGTCACTTTTAGTGTTTTAGCGCAAGACGCGGGGCTTGTTTGCCCGGCGATTCAGCCCGTTGAGGCCGGCATAGCATCTGCATTATTGAGAACCGAGGCGCCTAAAAACCCGGTGGTTATTAAGGTTTCTCTCCCTTCTTTAGGTTTGACTGATCAACTCATTTGGCAACCATGAAGCAGCTCCGCGTTCAGGCCCCTGGTCGCATCAATTTAATAGGTGAGCACCTCGATTACAATCATGGCATTGTATTGCCTGCAGCCATTGACCGCTATTTTGAATTCGATTTTATTGAAATTGATAATGCTGTTTTTTTAATTGAAGCGCTGGATTTGAATGAACAGTGGGTGTTTTTATGGGATGAATTAACTAATTCAGCAACAAGCGGTTGGAAGAATTATGTGAAGGGCGTTTTTGTTTTATTGGGTTTGACTGCCCACCCACCAACAGCGTTGCACATCCGTTTCAAAAGCAACATTCCGATTGGCGCTGGCCTCTCCTCCTCTGCTGCGCTTTGCTGTGGCTTGGCCTTTGGCCTCAATGAATTCTACGGACTCGGAAAAACCAGCATGGAACTTGCCTTGCTCGCCCAACAAACAGAGCATCAGTTTGCAGGTGTCAAGTGTGGCCTCATGGATCAAGTAGCCTCTTTATTTGGAAAGGAAAACCACCTGCTCGCTTACGATTGCATTAGCCATGAAATCACACCTTTTGAATTGCCTTTACACGGCGCCCAACTTTTTTTAATTGATTCGAAAGTCAAGCACAACCTTGCGGAGTCTGCTTACAACCAAAGAAGGGCAAGTATGGAGCAAGCCTGGATGTTAGCCCAAGCTTTATTCCCAGATTTAAAGAGTTGGCGTGACCTAAAGGATGAAAAAGCCAAACAACTCTTTGTAAAGCTCGATGTGGAGACGCAAAAACGATTGCAGTACGTTTTGGAAGAAATCAAGCGCGTACAAGAGGTACAAAAACTAGCTGGCGTGTTGTCAGCACAAGATGCATCAAATAAGCCCGAAGAATTACTCCGGCAATTAGGCGCTTGTTTGACGCAGACGCATCTGGGGCTCAGAGACCTTTATGAGGTGAGTTGTCACGAACTTGATTTTCTGCAAGACCAAATGACAAAGCATGCTGGGGTTTATGGCGCGCGCATGATGGGCGGTGGTTTTGGCGGTTGTTTGTTGGTGTTGGCAAGTGCTGAATTTTCGAGTTCAAGTGAGTTTGATTCTTTATTGGAGGCCTACCAACAGCTATTTCGAGTCAGTGCAGCGCACTATCCGATTGCTCTTTCTAATGGTGTTCAACTCGTTGCTTCTTGATATGCTTTGCGTTGGCTGCTATCTTGGTCTAAACTGATGCGGATGTCTTCCATAAAAGGCAACTTGACCATGGCCCGAACCTCTAAAGTATGGTATTCGTATTGCGCAGTAATTTTTCCTTCAATACGGTAAATACCCTTGCCATAAAAGGGATAAGCAAGTACAATTTGCGGGAAATGAACGGTATCTATGAAGTCGCCGTTAGGGTCGAGAAAGGTGCCGAAATTCATGAGGTCTCCTTTGCTGGTCTTGGTTTGCTTGATGCTGACTAAATACCCAAAGCTCAATATATTTTTACCTATGCATTGGCTGAACTCTTTGGCATAGCTGAACGGCTCTTGGATCTTTTCTTTCAAGAGCGCAAAAGGATCGCAGAGCGGAAAACCAAGGAGTTCAAATTGCTCAAAAGTGATTTCGAGGGGGTGTTCTTCTAGTTCGGGTAAGTGTTGTTGCTTTTGCCTTACTTCAAATAATTCGGGTTTCTGT
Source organism: Crocinitomicaceae bacterium (assembly GCA_044354735.1). Classification (GTDB taxonomy): domain Bacteria; phylum Bacteroidota; class Bacteroidia; order Flavobacteriales_D; family Crocinitomicaceae; genus UBA952. Next base: position 3,859 of record JBIKZM010000097.1, on the reverse strand, counting down.
TGTCCTTTAAAAGCTTTGTTGTGAAAGAAATAAGCCTGCCACAAGAGTGCTTTTCGGGCCTTTTGAAAACTGCGCAGCGCATCTATTCTGATCAGGAGGCTCAGTTGCTCAAGAGGGATATAAATTCTTTTCAAGAGGTTGTCTAGACTCAAAAAAACACCGTTTTGACTGCGCTCCACCAGGAGTTTTTCAATGAGTGCGGCTTCTATGCCCAGCACTAAATTAAAACCGAGTATCAGTCGTTTTTCTTTCAATGAACAATTGTAGCTGCCTTCATTGATGCAGGGCGCTGCTATTTGCGCGCCAAAGCGCCTGGCTTCATGGACATAGATTTCGGTGCGGTAGTAGCCGCCAAAGTTATTGATACAGGCTGTGAGATAAGCCAATGGATGATGTGCTTTGAGGTACAAACTCTGGTAGCTTTCTACGGCGTAAGAGGCGGAGTGGCCTTTGGAGAAGGCATAACCTGCAAAACTTTCGATTTGTCGCCAGATGTCTGAAGCAAATTGCGCTTCGTGGCCGCGCTGCAAGCAGGCGTCTAAAAAGCGGGTCTTGACCTGCATAAATTCTGAGCGAGAGCGAAACTTACCGGACATCCCGCGGCGCAAGATATCGGCCTCGGCTAAGCTGAGCCCTGCTAGGTAATGTGCCACTTTAATGACGTCTTCTTGGTAAACCATGACGCCATAGGTTTCGGGCATAATAGCCAAGAGCAGTGGGTGGATTTCTTTGCGGCGTTCGGGTTCGCGGTGGCGCAAGACATATTCGCGCATCATGCCCGATTGCGCTACACCCGGACGAATAATAGAGCTTGCGGCCACTAAGGCAAGGTAGTTGTCTACTTGGAGCTTGATAAGCAGCATGCGCATCGCCGGAGACTCTACGTAAAAACAACCGAGGGCCCAGCCATTGCGCAGAAACTGCGCAATTTTTGGATCTTGCTTTAAAATGGAAATGTTGTGGATGTCTGGCGGGGCTTGCGCAGTGTTGCTTTGCCGAACGATCTCTAGGGCTTCGGAAATTTTGCCCAAACCGCGCTGGCTCAGGACATCGAATTTATAGAGCCCGACATCTTCGGCTTCTAGCATCGAGAATTGGGTGCAGGGATAGCCTTTTGGCGGCAAGAAACAAGCGGCAAATACAGCAAGAGGGCGCTCGCTAATGACAATACCGCCAGCGTGTACGCTCAGGTGTGCTGGCAAGCCTTCGATGTATTTGGCATAGCGCAAAATGAGCGCCCCGAGTTCGGTGAACTCCGAGATGCTGCCCCTGCCCCTACTGAGTGTTTTACTGGCGCCAGCGGGCAGGCCAAAAACCTTACTGAGTTCGTGAACGCAAGCGCGGTATTGAAAGGTGCTGTAGGTGCAGAGCCAAGCGGCGTTGGGGTAGCGCGCAAAGATGTAGCGAACGACGTCGTCGCGGTCTTTCCAGGAGAAATCGATGTCGAAGTCTGGTGGGTTTTTGCGGTAGAGGTTGATGAAGCGCTCAAAATAGAGGTCGAGCTCTAGCGGGTCGACGTCGGTAATGCGCAAGAGATAAGCCACAATGCTATTGGCGCCGCTCCCCCGCCCCACATAAAAATAGCCTTTGGCGCGCGCATAGGAAGTGAAGTCATGGGTAATGAGAAAATATGAGAGGTAGTTTTTTTGGGCGATGATATCGAGTTCCATTTCAATGCGCGCGATGATTTCGTCGGTAATGGTGCTGTAGCGATAGGCCAAGCCTTGTGCGCAAAGTTCTTTTAACTGCTGAAAGTCGGCGTCTTTGGAACCATGGATATTTGCAGGTTGCTGGGGTGCGGCTTTTTCTCCAAATTCAAGGTGTATGTTGCATTTGGCAAGCAGTACTTGTGTATTTGTAAAAAGTTCAGGCGCCGCCGCAAAAGCTTCCTCACACTGCGCAACAGACAGCAGGCGTTCGGTTGGCGGCGCTTGAGCTTGCGCGGGTAATTTGGAAAGCAGGCAGTTGTGGGTAATGGCGCGCAGCAAGCGGTGGGTGTTGTGGTCTCGTTTGTGGCGGAAGGTCATGGGGTGGTCTGCGACGTATTTATAGGCTTCAAAACGAGACGGCTGCCTCTGCCATTGAAAGATTTGCTGGTGCTGAACGGCGATGAATTCATGCGCGCGCAAGTTGGCGGGCTGCCGTTCAAAAGGATACCAGACCAAACAGTCTGAAAATTCAGGTAGCGGCAGCGCAAAAGGCTTGGCCTGCAGCAAGTGTTGGGTCAGAAAGGTGTTGAGTTCTTGGAAGCCGTTGTTGTTGCGGGCAATGACAGTAGCGAGTTGCTGCAGCCCATTGCGGAGCTCTAAACCCAATAGCGGCTGTAAGCCCGCTTCTTGCGCGGCGCGCGCAAAAGCCAAGCCCGAACCCGTGTGGTTGATATCGGTGAGCAGCAATTGGGAATAGCCATTTTGCTGGGCCCACAGCACCAATTCTTCGGGCTTGAGTATGCCGTAGCCTAAACTGAAACAAGAGTGTACGCGCATTTGCGGAATAATTGATCTTTAAATACTGCGATTGGCTAGTAAAATGGGCGGTTCTCCATCGAAGGGATTATGGTAGCCAATACTTCTTGCCTCTAGACCTGCTGCTCTAACAACTGCGCGGTCGCCGTAGCGCGCGCGGATGTGGTCGAGGGCTTTGTAGAGCGCTGGAAAAACGAGGTCTTGGTCGAAGAGCCGCAGTTGGTGCGCGCCTGAAACCAAAGAGCTGAAGCGAACGCCGATCAGACGCACCAGTACGCGCCGCTGATAGAGGCGCTTGAAAAGCTCCTGAACCAAAGGCAAGAGCTCGTGGTCGGCGGCGGTATAAGCGATTTGTTGTTGGAGGGTTTGGGTCTGAAAATCGGCGTAGCGGATCTTGACCGTTACCGTGCCGGTGAGTTTGCCTGCGCGCCGCAACTGAAAGGTCAGGTTTTCTGCCATGGCAGTGAGGATACCGCCGAGCTTGCCAACGTCTATGGTGTCTTGGTGGAAGGTGCGCTCGTTGGAAATAGACTTGCGTTCGTTGTAGGGTTCTACCGGGCTTAGGTCTATGCCTTGGGCTTTGGACCAAATGCTGCGGCCGTTTTCGCCGAGGGCTTGCTCTATAAGCTCCAAAGGCAGCGCTTGTAAGGTGCCAATTCTTTTGACACCTAAGCTGCAGAGTGTTTGGTAGGTTTTGGGGCCCACCATCGGGATTTTTTGCACGGAGAGTGGTGCTAAAAAATCTTTTTCAGCGCCATAGTTGATATGGAGTTGGTTGTTGGGCTTGGCCTCGCCTGTAGCTACTTTGGAAACCGTTTTGTTTTCAGACAAGCCAAAGGAGATGGGCAAGCCTGTTTCTTGCACAATGCGCGTGCGCAACTCAGAGGCGTAGGTCCAGATGCCAAAAAAGCGGTCCATGCCGGTGAAGTCGATGTAGAATTCGTCGATGGACATTTTTTCATAGACGGGCACAGCTTCTTTGATGACGTCGGTCACGAGTCTGGAGAATTTGCTGTAGGTCTGGGTGTTGCCTTTGATGCAGACGGCTTCAGGGCAGCGCTCTTTGGCCATTTTCATGGACATACCGGAGTGCACGCCAAAGCGCCGGGCCTCATAGCTACAGGAGGCCACCACCCCTCTTTCGCTGGTGCCGCCAATGAGAATAGGTTTGTGGTTGAGGCGGCTGTCTAAGAGGCGCTCACAAGAAACAAAAAAGGTGTCGAGGTCCATATGAACAATCGAACGACGCGTAGCCATAGGTACAGTCAGTTTAAAAGTGAAACAATAAAAGTTCGATTGGTTGGTGTCACAAAATTAAACATATTGACGAATAACTCATCAAATAAATGATTAATAAATAAGCAAAAGTTATCAACAAATAAAAAGCACACAAA
>JBIKZM010000096.1:0-5961 GCA_044354735.1 Crocinitomicaceae bacterium | reverse complement strand
TACTCAAAGAGAACTTCCCCTTGCCCATTACGGCCTATAACGTCAGTGGCGAATGCGCCATGGTGTATGCTGCCGCCAAAAACGGTTGGCTAGACTACGAGAGCGCTGTAGGCGAAATGCTCTTGAGCATGCGCCGTGCGGGTGCAGATGGCATCCTGACTTATTTTGCCAAAGATTTTGCACAATTTGTGCGTTCTTAATTGTTTCAATCATGCCAATAGAGCTAACTTCTCATTATTTAAGTCTTGAAGAATTTGAGATTTTACTAAATACCAAAGAAACACTCGTTTTATCACAAGATTTAAAGGAGCGCATTCAAACTTGCCGCGCCTATCTCGATCAAAAAGTAGCAAATAGCGCGCAGCTCATCTACGGCATCAATACCGGTTTTGGTTCTTTGTGCGATACCGCCATTAGCCACCAAGACCTCGAAGCCTTGCAACGCAATCTTGTTTGTTCACATGCCTGTGGCATGGGGGATGAAGTTCCGAATGAAATCGTTCGCAGAATGCTGCTATTAAAGGTGTTGGGTTTGTCTAAAGGCGCTTCCGGTGTGCAATTGGAAACCATTGAGCGCTTGCTCTTCTTCTTTAACCATCAAATTTACCCTGTGATATATCAGCAAGGAAGTTTAGGTGCCTCTGGTGACCTCGCTCCGCTGGCGCATCTTTCTCTTCCTTTAATTGGTGAAGGCGATGTTTATTTTGAAAATCAAAAGATGAGCACTATTGAGTTAAATAAAAAATTTAACTTGAAACCACTTGTTCTGCAGTCCAAAGAAGGCTTAGCTTTACTCAATGGCACACAGTTTATGTCCGCCTACGCCTCGTATGCAGTAGACAAATCGTATCGCTTGTTTGAAGGTTTCAATCAGGTGGCTGCATTGTCAATAGAAGCCTACGACGCCCGCAAAGAACCATTTGCTGCCAACGTCAATGAAATTAGAAATCAGGTGGGGCAAATTCGCGTGGCTACTTGGTTCAGGTCTCAGCTCGAAGGCAGTCAAATCATGGCGCAAGCCAAAGCGCATGTCCAAGACCCGTATTCGTTTCGTTGCATTCCGCAAGTACACGGCGCCACACTCGATACCATAGACCACGCCGCACAGATTGTCACCAGAGAAATCAATGCCGTAACCGACAACCCAACAATTTTCCCAGACGACGATCAAGTGGTTTCGGCAGGTAATTTCCATGGTCAGCCGCTTGCACTCATCCTAGATTTCTTGGCCATCGCTATGGCCGAAATGGGCAGCATCTCAGAGCGCCGAACCTACAAACTTATTTCTGGAACGCGTGGCTTGCCCGCATTTTTAGTCAAAAACCCTGGTCTCAATTCCGGCCTCATGATAACCCAGTATACAAGCGCGTCTATCGTGAGTCAGAACAAACAACTCTGTACGCCAGCTTCTGTAGACACCATAGACAGCAGCAACGGCCAAGAAGACCACGTCAGTATGGGCGCAAACGCAGCCACCAAACTTTATCGCGTCCTAGACAACTGCCAGAAAATATTAGCCATTGAGCTCATTCATGCCGCACAAGGTTTAGAATTCAGAAGACCACTGCAGGCAGCCGTCTGGACAGAAGCACTCCATGCACAATTCAGAGCGCTTGTCCCGGCATTAGATACAGACCGCATTTTAGCTACCGACATGCATATGGCTCAACAATTTTTACAACAATACTTAGCTCATGAATGACTTCGAAATACAAGAGGAATCCGCTGAAATAAAAAAGAAAAGACCCGTTTTCTTATTGGTTTTGGTCATTCTTTCTAGTCTCAATATTGGTGTTGCAACAATTGGTGCATTGAGCGGAATGCTCGGTGCGCAGCCAGACAAAGCCATGATCAAAAGCGCCAAGCTCGAATTTGCCAACATGCGCGAACAGCTAGAAGAAGGAGGGGCAGGAGCCTACACGTATTTGATCGATCAGATGGAAGGGGTTACCAACAACATGTTCAAGCATTTTCAGGCCTACAATAGTTTTCAGTTCCTCATCTTAGTCCTGGGTCTTACAGGCGTTATTTTTATGTACGGAGGTAAGAAGTTGGGCTTCCACTTTTACATCATCTATTCGCTTGGCTTGGTTTTATTGCCATACTTTTTCAATCCAATTACAGGTATTCCAACCATCCTGACCATCGTGGGCATCCTCTACGGAGGTCTTTGGGTGTTCTTGTACAGCCGCAACCTGCATTGGTTGCAAGACTAAAGGATCTGTCGAATATCAAAAGATTTTTCCAGGATTCAGAATGCCTTTCGGATCAAAAACTTGCTTGATGCTCCGCATGAGGTTCAGGCCTGTAGGGCTAAAGGCTAAGTCCATATAGGGTTTTTGGACCAATCCAATGCCGTGCTCGCCCGATATAGTACCGCCCATTTTGATAACTTCTGTGAAGAGTTCGCGAATGGCAACGGTGAGTTCTTCATTCCAAAATCTATCGCTGAGGTTTCCTTTGATGATGTTGACATGCAGGTTTCCATCGCCCGCATGGCCGTAACAAACCGATTCAAAGCCGTATTTATGGCCAATGGCCTTGACAGTTGCCAACAACTGGGGCAGCTGGTACCTCGGCACCACGGTGTCTTCTTCTTTATAAACTGATTGCACTTTAACGGCTTCACCAACTTTACGACGAAGGCTCCAGAGCGTATTTTTTTGTGCTTCAGACTCTGCAAATAAAATTTCATCAGTTTGGTAGCGCTCAAGGACACCCGTGATGGCTTCACATTCTTTGAAGAGCTGTTCGGGGTCAAAGCCGTCTACTTCAATGAGTAAATGTGCGGCGTGGGTATCTTTTACTTCAATGCTGTAATCTTCTGAAAACGATTGCGACCATTTGAGTGCGTTGTGTTCCATGAATTCAAGACCACTCGGCGTGATGCCCGCATTGAAAATAGCAGCCACCGCCTCACATGCCTGCCCAGCATCAAAAAACGGCACGAGCATGAGTAGTGTTTGCGTAGGGTGCGCAATGAGTCTGAGTACAATTTTAGTCACAAAAGCCAAAGTACCTTCTGAACCAACGACCAATTGCGTGAGGTTGTAGCCCGTTGCGTTTTTAACGACATTGGCGCCTGTCCACATAATTGTGCCATCTGCCAATACGACCTCAAGGTTGAGTACCCAGTCTTTGGTGACGCCATACTTGACGGCTTTTGGGCCGCCCGAATTTTCTGCAATATTGCCTCCAATGAAACAAGAGCCTTTACTGGCGGGGTCGGGCGGGTAAAACAAACCTTTTTCTTTGACCGCATTTTGCAGGGCTTCAGTGATAACGCCGGGCTCAGTGATGACTTGTGCGTTTTTTTCATCGATCTCAATGATTTGATTGAGATTTTCTGAGCTCAGCAAAACACCGCCATGAATAGGCAGGCAGCCGCCGCTCAGGCCTGTTCTGGCGCCTGAGGGTGTGACGGGGATATTGTTTTTGTTACAATAAGCTAAAATTTGTGAAACTTCTTGTGTGTTTTGTGGGAGTAAAACCACACAAGGTGTAAAATGGAGGTCTTCAGTGTAGTCGTGGTTGTAGGCTTCACGGGTTGTGAGATCTGATTTACAGCGGTCTTGAAGCAGTGACTCAAAAAAATCGAGGTCTTGTTGGTTGATGGTATGATACATTAGGCAGTGATTTTTTTGGCGCCAACAAAAAAGATATCGCGCGTATTGATAGGAATAGCAGCTGCCTTCGGAATTTTGTCATACATCCATTGGTGAAAGCGACTTGGTTTTTTATTGAGGATAAATAACGCAAAGTAAATCAGACCTAAAGACCGATAAACTGGCGGGTATTTGAAAAATACAGGTTCAAAACCATGCTTTTCTAAAAGTACCGTCATTGATTTTTTGGTGAAATAATGCAAGTGAGTGGGCGGGTGGATCATGCGCCATTTTTTGCCCTGAAGGCGTGGCAATAGTGCACCAAAGTCTCCTGTGGTCAGGTAAAGCATAGCGCCTGGCTCACATTCTTTTTGTGCCTTTGCCAAAAAAGCACCCGGGTCAGATAAATGCTCAATGACATCCCACATAAATACGGCATCGTAGGGCTGATGCTTGGCAACTTCTAAATAGTTTTCAGCAGAAAAGTGTGGCCCGAAATGCTGATTGGCGTAGCGGATGGCGTCTTGAGAAATATCGTAACCTTTGTAAGTGACGCCTTTGAATTTTTGCGCTATGGTTTCATAAAAAAAACCGTATGCACAACCGATTTCGAGCATGTTTTTTGGTGCAGGCGCGTTTTGTGCAATTTGCTTGGCGCGCTTGCCAAAATTCATTTGTAGGATTTCTTTGTCAGCTAAATAATCGGCGTATTCTTCGCCTTTGAAATAATTTTCGGCGTAAAGTTGCTGTAAATAGGCGTGGTCTAGTTGGAGGTTGGCCCAGCCGTGTCCGCAGTTTTGACACTTGAGTAGGGTGTTGTCAAAAATGGGTTGGGTATCCGAAAAATGACAGATAGGGCAGTGCGTATTTTCCATGAATGCGAACATAACTAAAATTGCTGAATTCTTGCCGACGGTACATTTTATTTTATCTTTGAATAGAAAATCAACGCAATGTCTCAGCAAGTATATTTAATTGACGGAATTCGTAGTGCAATCGGTAATTTTGGCGGTAGTTTGGCCGCGCTTCGCACCGACGACCTTGCCGCTATAGTTTTAGCTGGTTTACTTGATCGTCATCCGAACCTCGATCCAAAATGCATCGAAGACGTGCTCTTGGGTTGCGCCAACCAGGCAGGCGAAGACAACCGTAACGTAGCCCGAATGGCTGCTTTGTTAGCAGGCTACCCCCTTGAAGTACCTGGTGAAACCATTAATCGCCTTTGCGCATCTGGTTTAGCCGCAGCTATTAACGCAGCCCGCGCACTGCGCTTGAACGACGGCAACGTTTATGTGGCCGGCGGTGTCGAGCACATGACGCGCGGCCCATGGGTCATATCAAAAACCTCGGCCGCTTTTGGCCGCGACGCACAAATGTTCGACTCCAGTTTTGGCTGGCGTTTCATAAATCCGAAAATGGAAGCGCTCTACGGAGTGGATAGCATGGGCATGACCGCTGAAAACTTAGCGGCACACTACAACATCTCTAGGGCAGATCAAGATGCTTTTGCGTGCTGGAGTCAAGAGAAAACTGCTGCTGCCCAAGCCTCAGGCTTCTACACGGAAGAAATACTACCTATTTCCATTCCTCAAAAAAGAGGCGAAGCTGTTATTTTTGATAAAGATGAGTTTTCGCGGGCCAACACCACTTTGGAAACCCTTGCTAATCTACGCCCAGCCTTCAAAAAAGACGGCAGTGTTACCGCAGGAAACGCCTCTGGGCTCAATGACGGCGCAGCGGCGCTGCTATTGGCCAATGAAGATGGTGTGCGCAAGCATCAACTCCAGCCAATGGCCAAGATCATTTCTTCAGCCGTTGCCGGCGTTGAGCCTCGCATGATGGGCATTGGCCCTGTGCCGGCAAGCCAAAAAGCGCTTCAAAGAGCAGGTTTATCTCTGGACCAAATAGACCTCATTGAAATCAACGAAGCATTTGCTGCTCAGGTGTTGGCTTGCACGCGCGCCCTTGGTCTGCAAGACCGCGATGCGCGTATTAATCCGAATGGCGGCGCTATTTCACTTGGGCACCCACTTGGCATGTCGGGAGCTCGTTTGCTACTCACTGCCGCAAGGCAATTAAAACGCAGCAACAAACGTTATGCATTGGTAACTATGTGTATTGGTGTTGGGCAGGGTTATGCAGCGGTCATCGAAAATGTTTAAAATGCGTTTGTTTATTTTTCTTATCGTGTCTACCTTCTTTTTTTCTTCTTGTAAAAAAGAGGCTACGCGGTGGCATTCTGATTGGTTGCTGCCTGTCTTGAAAGATACACTGAGCTTGTCCAATTACTACAACGACTCCACCCTTAGTATCACTGGATCTCAGATCAACATCAATTTAAGTCGCACTTTACTCG
>JBIKZM010000095.1:0-5978 GCA_044354735.1 Crocinitomicaceae bacterium | reverse complement strand
ATGCCACAAAGATAGCTGAAATACGATTTATTTAAGGCTAAAATCCATAGAATTCATTAATTTTGAGCTTCGCTAAATTGAACACAGACATGATCGGAGATTTACTCAAATCTATTTTCGGAGACAAGACCGTAAAAGACCGCAAAGAATATTGGCCTTTCGTAGACAAAGCCAACACCGCTTGGGAAAGCGTCAAAACCCTTTCCGACGACCAACTCCGCGACAAAACCCAAGGTTTTCAAGAACAAGTACGCCAAAGCATCGCTTCATTAGAAGAAACCCTTGCGGGGCTCCAGGCCAAAGCCGCTGACCTCCAAACCTCCTTTGAAGAGAAAGAAAAATTATACGAAGAAATCGATCAAATGGTGAAGGCCATTGACGAGCGCATCGAAGAAGAATTACTCGTGATTTTACCCGAAGCTTTTGCGGTGGTCAAAGAAACAGCGCGTCGCTGGGCTGAAAACGGTCAGTTAAACGTGCGCGCCACCGACCTAGATCGACAATTAGCAGGGGCCAGAGACGGCATTAGCATAGAAGGCGACCGCGCCATCTGGCACAGCGAATGGTCTGCAGCCGGCAACAAAATCAAATGGGCAATGGTCCACTACGACGTGCAACTCATGGGTGGCGCAGCTTTGCACCGCGGCAACATCGCCGAAATGCAAACCGGTGAAGGTAAAACCTTAGTTGCAACTTTACCTGTTTACCTCAATGCACTATCTGGCAAAGGCGTGCACGTAGTTACGGTCAACGACTACCTGGCCAAACGCGATGCCGAATGGATGGGCCCACTTTATGAATTCCACGGTTTGCGCGTCGATTGCATCGACAAACACCAACCCAACTCACAGCGCCGTCGCCAGGCCTACATGGCCGACATCACCTTCGGAACCAACAACGAATTCGGTTTTGACTACCTCCGCGACAACATGGCGGGTCACGTAGACGACATCGTGCAACGCAAGCACCATTTTGCGATTGTAGATGAGGTCGATTCCGTATTGATAGACGACGCCCGTACGCCGCTGATCATCGCCGGGCCAACGCCTAAAGGCGACGAGCATGAATTCCACGAACTCAAGCCACGCATTGAGCGCGTTGTAGAAGCCCAAAGAGCTTTTGTACAGCAGTGTCTCAACGAGGCTAAAAAAATGCTGAGCGTTATCAACGAGCCCAACTCAGACAAAAACGAACAAAAACGGCTGCTAGAAGAAGGTGGTATTGCCTTGTTGCGCGCCCACCGCGGCTTGCCTAAAAACAGAGCGCTCATCAAATTTTTATCGGAGCCAGGCATCAAAGTACACCTCCAAAAAACCGAAAATTTCTACATGGCCGAACAAGGCAAACACATGAAGAAAATCGACCTCGACCTATTCTTTGTCATCGACGAAAAAAACAATTCCATCGAGCTGACCGACAAAGGCATTGACCTGGTTTCTGGCCAAGACGACCGCGATTTCTTCATCATGCCCGACATCGGCGCAGAAATTGCCAAACTCCAAAAAGAAGCCCTCGAAAAAGAGCTCTACGTTGAGCGCAAGGATTTATTGATCAGAGAATACTCCATCAAATCAGAACGCATTCACTCCGTTAGCCAACTCTTGCGTGCCTACACGCTTTTTGAAAAAGAAGTGGAATACGTGATCATGGATAGCAAAGTCAAAATTGTCGACGAATCTACAGGTCGTATTATGGAAGGTCGCCGCTATTCTGACGGTTTGCACCAAGCCATTGAGGCCAAAGAAAACGTCACTGTTGAGGCAGCCACCCAAACATACGCGTCTATCACCTTGCAGAACTACTTCCGCATGTACCACAAGCTTGCGGGCATGACCGGTACTGCAGAAACCGAGGCGCGCGAGTTCTGGGACATCTACAAACTAGATGTAGTTGTAGTCCCGACCAACCGTGCCGTTACGCGCAAAGACCAAGACGACTTCGTCTACAAAACAGCTAGGGAAAAATACAATGCCATTATTCTTGAAATCGAAGATTTAGTTGCTAAGGGCAGACCCGTTCTTGTAGGTACCACCACCGTTGAAATTTCAGAGTTGCTTTCGCGCATGCTCCAACTGAAAAAAATACAACACCAAGTGCTCAACGCCAAATACCACCAAAAAGAGGCTGAAATTGTAGCCAATGCTGGTTTTGCAGGAACCGTAACCATCGCTACTAACATGGCGGGTCGCGGTACCGACATCAAACTCGGCGAAGGCGTCAAAGAAGCGGGTGGTTTGGCTATTATCGGCACCGAACGCCATGACTCACGTCGTGTAGACCGCCAGTTGCGCGGACGCGCAGGTCGCCAAGGCGATCCGGGTTCTTCGCGTTTCTTCGTTTCTTTAGAAGATGACCTCATGCGTAAATTTGGTTCGGAGCGCATTGCTTCTATCATGGACCGCATGGGTCTTAAAGAAGGAGAGGTTATTACCGCCGGTATGGTCTCAAAATCTATTGAGCGTGCTCAGAAAAAAGTAGAAGAGAACAACTTCGGGATGCGCAAGAACCTCCTCGAATACGACGACGTCATGAACGCCCAGCGCAAGGCCATTTACCGCAAGCGCAGAAACGCCCTCTACGGAGACCGCCTCGACATCGATATCGACAACATGTTCTATGACCATTGCGAAACAACCGTAGCCACCTGCGCTAAATTACCATTCCACGAGTTTGAACTCGAACTATTGCGCCTTATCGGTATCGAAACGCCAGTAGACGAAGCTACATTTGCTCAACTCAGCATGCCCGAACTCACCGAACGCGTTTACGCCGCGCTGCGCGAAGCCTACGAACGCAAGAGCGAGAAAATTGCACGCATGGCTTACCCGCAGGTGAAGCATGTATTTGAAACGATGTCTCAGCAATACAAAAACATTGTTTTCCCACTCACCGATGGCCGCGGCCAAATGCAACTCATCGTCAACCTAGAAGAAGCGTATCAAACCGAAGGCCGCGTCATTAGCAAATACTTTGAACGCAATGTTTTGCTCAGCAAAATTGACGACGAATGGAAAGAACATTTACGCGAAATGGACGACCTCCGTTCTGCTGTGCGCAATGCCCAATACGAGCAAAAAGACCCACTTGTTATTTACAAATTGGAATCCTATGAGCTCTTCCGCAGCATGCTCAACCGCCTCAATGAGGAAGCCCTCGACCTGCTCATGCGCATGGATGTTCCGGTAGAACAACAAATCCAAAGTACCAACCAAGAAGACAAGCAAAACAACTACGACAAAGCCCAAACGAGCAATCAAGAAGCCATTGCCAACTCAGCACCAGCACCAAGAGAAGTAGAGAAAAAGCAACCTGTTATTGCAGAGGTCAAGATCAACCGCAACGACCCTTGCCCTTGCGGAAGCGGCAAGAAATTCAAACAGTGTCACGGACAATAAATGCTGGCACCTCAAATTGGCATTATTGGTTCTGGTAAAGTAGCGCAAACAATGTTGCGCTTGGCACGTGCGGCCGGCATACCCATTGCGGGTATTTATGCCCGAAATGCAGCGTTGGCCGAACAACTTGCACTCAAATACGATACGCAAACCGTAGCAGGCACTTCTGCACTCCATGCAGATCTGATTCTTTTGTGTGTCTCAGACGACGCCTTACCCGAAATTATTGCGCAGTTAAAACCTCAGCAAATAGCAGCCTATACTGCGGGTAGCCCGAGCATCAAACTTTTTGCACACCAACAGCTCGGCGTTTGCTATCCGTATCAGAGTATCTCCAAAGGCCGCGATCTTTTGGCTTCTGATATCCCTTTCATGATCGAAGGTAAAAATGACCTCGTACTCCAACGCATTAGCGCTTTTTTACAACAACTTGGTGCTCAATTTCAAATCTGCGGCTCGGCACAGCGTGCACAATACCATTTAGCAGGAGTTTTTGTCAACAATTTTGGCAATCTGTTGTTACTCGAGGCCAGTAAAATACTCGGTGCAGCCAAGCTCGACATGACGCCCATTTATCCTTTGCTCAACGAAACCATTGCCAAAGCTATTTTACTGGGGCCTGAGCAAGCGCAAACGGGGCCCGCCTTGCGCCACGACCAAAACACCATTGACCGGCACCGCGCCCAACTCCAGCCCGAACAATTAGTGGTCTACGATTGTCTGACCAAAAGAATCCAAGATCTCTTTTCAAATGCTTAGCTACAAACAAAGACTCAACGACATCACAACCTTTATTTTTGATGTCGACGGCGTATTTACGGACGGTAAGGTCTACCTCATCAACGACGAAATTGTGCGTGCACTCAATGCCAAAGACGGCTACGCGGTACAGTACGCTGTCAAGATGGGCTTCAAAATATTTTGTATCACAGGAGGTTCATCGCCAGAAGTTAAAAAAAGACTCATCGGTTTAGGTGTGCACGATGTTTATCTCGGTGCCCATAACAAACTCGCCCGCTACGAGCAAATCAAAAAAGAAAACAATCTTACAGATGCCGAAATCGCCTATATGGGCGATGACATTCCCGACATTCCGGTTTTGCGCATAGCTGGTATTTCTGCTTGCCCGCAAGATGCCGTGAGCGATGTCAAAGCGAATGTGCACTACCAAAGCCCTTATTTAGGCGGCAAAACCTGCGTGCGCGACCTCATCGAGCAAACCTTGCGCTGCCAAAATAAATGGCTCACAGCGCTGGCTTACGAGTGGTAAACCAATAGTTTTTCAATTCTGCAGCCAAACGCAATTGATTTGCGGCCCGTCTCAAGTTGTGGAGTTCGTCGTTGACTTTATAATAAAGGTCTTCTTGCAGGTAATCGGTCAAAAAGCGTGTTGCTTGCACCAAAATAACCCCCAAAGCAGCGGTAAATAATTTTTCTTCATCAACAGCAAAAGTATCAGCCAAAGCTTCAAAAATTTCCTCTTTAAACTGACGACCTTGTGTATCGGCATCCTCACCATAGCTACAAAAGGAACGTATCATGTCTGCGTAATCGTAATATGGGCAACCAAGCTGAATCGTATCCCAATCGATGAGCGCCCTCACCTGCTTGCCATTCGGATGAAATAAAAAATTACTCAGTTTTGGGTCGGCATGGATCAGTACCTTTTCGGCTTGATCAGAAAGCTGTTTCCAGGCTAAAAGAGCGGGCCAATCTGCTTCTAGTGATGAAATCACTTCCGAAGCCAATGATTTTCTTGAAAGGCTAGCCCGTGTTTTGGCCTTCTCAAAGGAAGTCAACCTGAATTCCACATCCAAAAAACGGGCGATTGGAGGTGTCCAATTCAAAGCTGATTGAGACTTGAGTGCCTCGTGAAATTCGAGCAACGCCAAAGCTGCGAGCCGCGCATTTTGAGGCGTAACGGTTGTAAGGGTAAGGCTTGGCGTGATGGCCTGTGCCAAGCGATAAGTTTTGTTTTCTTGGGTAATATATGTCACCCCTACTTGGGTTTGGACGTATTGCAAGGGCACTAAATTGGGAAGTTCCAGCGACGAGGACAAATCAACTAATTGCTCTTGGAGCACTGCGGGCTCCTTAAAAACTTCGGTATTGATTTCTTGTAAAATAAAGTCAGCTGCAGTGCTCTTTACCAACCAGGTCTGATTGATCAATCCAATTGTTATGGGAAGAACTTGAGTTGGGAAAATTCCCCAATGCGTCTGCAACAAACTTCTTATTTCCATACAGGGAAGTGAAGTGGATACTGCACACCTTCAAGTGCGCTTATTTTTTCTTTGGCGAGTGCTAAATCTGCCGCATAAGTGATGCCAAACCAAGCGGCAGGCATTGCTTCCACTTGAATTTGGATACTGCCTTCGGTGATCATTTCGTGCAGTACCTTAGGAAGATATATTTCGATTTGTTCGTTTGCCTTATTAAAGGCCAAAAATGAATTTACCTTGGTCTCTAACTGCTCCAAGAATGTTCCCGACAACAACCAGGCATTCATCGAAACAAGCGCATTTGGGTTCAGTTCGCGTCCTTGCTCGTCTTGAATGAGTTCATTTACTTTTTCAATTTTTA
>JBIKZM010000094.1:0-6011 GCA_044354735.1 Crocinitomicaceae bacterium | reverse complement strand
TAGACAACAAATACTCTTGAGAAGCCACGCCGATGAATTCAGACTCAAGCGCTTTGACCCATCGTTTTATACGAATACCCATGTATCAAACGTATTGAGTTATGAATTACAAGGATTTTTTTATGTGAATCGCCATAAATTTGATTTTGGAGTAGAAGAGCGCTTTGAGCAGCTCAACAGCAGTAATTTAGGCTTGCGCGAACGCCAGTATCAAAGTGCGTTTGTGCAAGCTCAAGGCTCGCTGGGTACTGTGAACTATGCCGCGGGGCTTTTGGTGTTTGCTTACAACTGGCAAAACCTACAACTGATGCCGAGTATTCAATTGGGCCGTTCTTTTTCAAGCCGGCAGTATGTTTTTGCCAATTACAGCCGTGGCAACCGTGTGCCGAGCTGGACCGAAATGTACTACACAGACCCTTCTAATGTGGGCAACCCGAATTTACAGCCCGAATTTTCGCATGCAGCTGAACTCGGTTGGAGACAAACACCCAATTATTCCGACGGCACAAAACTGAGTTATCAAGCGGAGGCTGCAGTATTTTACAGACAACACACCAACATGATAGACTGGGTTCGGGCTGCGTCTGAAATCATACCCAACCCCAATCCTTGGACACCTGTGAACATTGCAAGTGTGGCCTTTACAGGTTTTGAAACCAGTTTGCAGCTTAGCCTTAAAAAGCGCAGCACTTGGGGCCTGCATAAACTCAACGTCAATTACACTTATATTACCGCACAGCACAATTTTACGAGTGCGCAAGAATCGCGCTATGCAATTACAAGTATGCGCCAGCAGCTCAATGGAGTGGCGCAGTTTGATTTAAGTGAAAAAGTCCAACTCAACGTCACCTACCGCTTGGTGCAACGCATAGCGCAACCATTGTATCAGGTAGTGGACGCTAAAATGCAAGTGCCGATCAAAAATAAATGGACTGTTTTTGCAGAAGGGAACAACCTCACGAATACACAATATGTAGAGGCTGGCTTTGTGCAGATGCCGGGGCGTTGGTTCAAGCTAGGATTCACATTTGGCCACAGCGCTATTGAAAACCCAAGACCTTAAAAACGGTTGCTTAGTAGCCCACTTTTGTTCTTGCGCGCTTGAGTACTTCTTGCGCTACACTTCTCGCTTTTTGCGCACCAACAGTGAGTGCGGCATCGATTTCAGCGGTGTTGGCCATTAAGTGGTCAAAAATGGCTCTTTCTTTGCTAAATTTGTCTAGAATGAGCTCAAAAAGTGCTTGTTTGGCGTGACCGTAACCGTAATTACCACCCTTGTAGTTGGCTGTCATTTGCTCAATTTGAGTAGGGGAGGCCAATAATTTGTAGAGCGCAAACGTAGGGCAAGTTTCGGTGTTTTTGGGTTCTTCTAGCGGTGTGCTGTCTGATACAATAGACATGATTTGCTTGCGCAATTGTTTTTCTGGCAAGAAAACATCGATGTAGTTGTTGCGTGACTTGCTCATCTTTTCACCGTCGGTACCCGGAATGAGCATGGTGTCTGGTTGGATTTGTTCTTCGGGCAACACAAAGGTGTCTCCGTAAGTGAGATTGAAACGGTTGGCTACATCTCGGGCCATTTCAATGTGTTGTTTCTGATCTTTGCCAACGGGTACAATTTCGGCATCGTAGAGCAGAATATCAGCAGCCATTAAGATAGGGTAGGTGAACAAGCCACCATTGACGTCGTCTAGGCGGTCGGCTTTGTCTTTGAATGAATGCGCTAGCGTGAGGCGTTGATAGGGGTATTGGCAAAGTAAATACCAAGTAAGTTCGCTTACTTCCGGAACGTCAGATTGGCGGTAAAATACAGTTTTTGCGGGGTCCAGACCAAAAGCCAACCAAGCGGCAGCTGTGGCGTAGGTGTTGTTACGCAAAGTGGCGCCATCTTTGATTTGCGTCAGGGAATGCATGTCGGCAATAAACAAAAAGGACTCATTGGCGGGTTCTTGCGCCAAACGAATGGCCGGAAGAATGGCACCTAAGATATTGCCTAAGTGGGGTGTTCCTGTACTTTGAATTCCGGTTAAAATGCGAGCCATTGCGATAATTTTGTTCAAAATTAGTCATTTTGGAACGTTTTTGAGTGGCTCTTGCTCTCTTGTAATTGCTAACTTTGGACTATGCAGAAAATCATTGGTGTATTCGGTCTCGTTTGGAAGCTTTACTTCGCCGTTGTCTTTTTTATTTTTGCACTCTTATTTTATCCTTTCTTTTGGATACTACAACTGAAGCCTACTTGGCGCAAATATGGTTTCCAGATTTTTATCCTTTGGAGTTGGATATTGCGATTTTTCTGCTTTTATCCAGTGCGCGTCAAGCTCAATTCACCTTTGCCACAATCGCCGTTTATCATCGTGTCTAACCATACGTCTTACCTAGACATCTTTTTACTCCCCTCCATTTTACCGCGGCATCCTTTCGCTTTTTTGGGCAAGGCAGAAATTCTCAAATACCCAATTGTCAGAACCTACTTCAAGGCGCTCAACATTCCCGTTTACCGCAAGGATAAAGCAAAGGCTGGGCAAGCGCTGGGGCAAGCCAAAAAAGCCATGGAAGCTGGTTGGTCTATCGTAATTTTTCCAGAGGGCACTATTCCAGAAGAAAACATCCCCCAACTTTATCCTTTCAAGAACGGTGCGTTTCGTTTGGCCAAAAACTTAAATGTGCCTATTTTGCCCCTCACTTTTACCCAAAATTTTCATTTGTTTTCAGACCCTTCTTATCTACTTGGCCCCGCCCATCCGGGCCTTGCGGAGGTCTATATCCATCCGTTTATCCCCATTGAAGAAATAGCTGAGTTGAGTTCAGAACAACTAAGTGAAAAATGTTTCAATATAATTGAAGCACCCATCAAAGCGACGCATCCAGGTCTCTTCAAAAAATTGTAATTTTGTCTTATGGAAGTCAATGAAGCTTTACTCGACCACCTCGCACACCTCTCTAAATTGTCCTTCGAAGGATCAGAAAAAGAGTCCATTCGCCAAGATCTACAGCGCATGATTGCTTTTGTAGACAAACTTTCGGAACTCGACACCACTGGCGTTGAGCCGCTCATTTTTATGTCCAACGAGGTCAATAGACTCCGCAACGACGAAGTGGAACAAAGCGTGAGCCACGAAGACGCCCTGCGCAACGCGCCAAAAAAAGATTCGGATTATTTCAGAATTCCTAAAGTTCTAGACAAGTAATTTGAAGGTCAGCGGTTTTACATTCATCAGAAACGCCGTCTTGCTAGATTACCCGATTGTTGCCGCTATTCAATCAATTTTGCCGCTCTGCGATGAAGTGATAGTCGCTGTTGGCAACTCCACCGACGACACCCTCGGGCTCATTCAAAACATCCATCCTAAAGTAAAAATCATCCAAACCACCTGGGACGACTCCCTGCGTCAAAACGGCCGTGTACTCGCTGTGGAAACCGACAAAGCGCTTGCTGCTATTGACACCGCTGCTGACTGGGCCATTTATATTCAAGGTGATGAAGTCATGCATGAGGCAGATCATCCGAATATTTTAAAAGCAATGACGCGCTATCAACACGATCAAGACGTAGATGGCTTGTTGTTTGACTACCTGCATTTTTACGGCTCCTATGATTACATAGGCGTCTCTAATAACTGGTACAAAAAAGAAATCCGTATCATCAAGCCGGGCCGCGGTATTTTTTCATTTCGAGATGCGCAAGGTTTTAGAAAAGCACCGGATCAAAAACTCAAGGTTGCTGCAGCCAATGCGAGCGTATATCACTATGGTTGGGTCAAGGACCCTCAAGCGATGCAGCGCAAACAAGAAAGTTTTCACAAGCTTTGGCACGACGACGCCTGGCTAGAAAAAAATATCAAGGTAGCTACTGCTTTTGACTACGAAGACCACATCCATGAGCTCGCCCGTTTTGAAGGCACTCACCCGCAGTGGATTGCAGCACGCATCACCGAACGCAACTGGACTTTTCAGACGGATATCTCGCGCAACAAGAAGTTGCTCAAAAACAAAATCAAGGATGTATTAAAGGCCATCGGGATCGATACCCATTATGCCAATTACACGCTCATTCGCTAGCTTTTTTCAGCCAAACGAAACTTACAATACTTAATGATATGCCCACGCTTGCTGAAGAATTCTTCGTAGTAGGTTTTGATGTGGAAGATTTCTTTGGTTTGGGTATCTAAATCTTCGGGGAGGTTGGCGTACAGATTGTGGTAGCATTCTAGCATTTGGTGGCCGTGCTCATCGATTTGCTCTAGGGTGTAGTCGAACAAAACGTCGGAATCGGTTTTCATGTGAATGATACCTCCTGGCTTCAAAATCTTTTTGTAGCGCGCTGTAAAAATTGGCGAAGACAGCCTTTTGCGGGCTTTTTGCGGTTGTGGATCAGAGAACGTGAGCCAAATTTCATCGATTTCACCTGCTGCAAAATAATCGAGGATAAAATCGATGCGCGTGCGCAAAAACGCGACGTTACTCAGGTTGGTTTCGAGCGCTTCTTTTGCGCCAATATAGATGCGGTTGCCTTTGAGGTCTACACCGATGAAATTGCGGTCTGGAAACTGACGGCCCATGCCCACAGCGTATTCACCTTTGCCGCAACCGAGTTCCAGAATGATCGGGTTATCGTTGCCAAAAACAGAGGTTCTCCAATTGCCTTTGGTTGCAAATGGTTCGCCCATGACGGGTTCAAATACATTTGCGAATGTCTTGATCGCTGCAAAGCGTTTTAACTTATCTTTTCCCACGCCGCAAAGTTAAGAGATTCCTTGTAATTTTGCGCCATGCATTTCGTTGAACCCTTTTACAATTGGCGCGGTTACTACATCGCCGACGAAGACCCAAGGTCTCCTTTTTATGGCCGCGAGTACAGCGAATTTGCATTTAGCAATACCATTTACAACTTTTATATCCATCCGCAGTGGGATGAATTTGGCTCACCAACACTCTTTTTAAAGGTGCTTTACGCAGACTACGATGAGCAATACGCCATTATTGAACTCATCGGCGAATGGAATGACGCCATCGAAAACGACATCATGTTACTCAAGCGCGATGTCATTGATGTACTGATTGATGCCGGTATCAATGCCTTTATTTTAATTGGAGAAAACGTACTTAATTTCCATCATTCCGACGACTGCTATTACGAAGAATGGTTCGACGACGTCGAGGACGGCTGGATCGCTATGGTGAACTTCCACAACCACGTCATCCGCGAATTTGAACAAGTAGGCATTGACCATTACTTTGTCATGGGCGGCGAACTCGAAGAAATCGAATGGCGCACCTACCAGCCCCAAGATTTTTATCAGAAGGTGGCAGGGTTGGTGCAGAAGCGAATTGGTTAAGCTTCAGATTCTGTTTGCATCAGACGTTTCAACCAACGAGATGCTAAAATAACTATTGCCCCAGTAATAAATGCATAAATCGCTAATTGATAGTAACCTTGTGTGTAACCGTCGAGTCGTGTAGCTAAACTGGCTTTTTCATCGGGGCTTGCCATTCCTGCGCCAAGTATACCTGCAAAATATTGACCATAAGCAGAGGCCAAGAACCACATCCCCATCATGATGCCCCAAAGGTGTTTGGGAGAAAGTTTGGTCATGAGTGAAAGCCCAATTGGTGAAAGGAACAGTTCTCCTATTGAAATCACTAAATAAGCCAAAGTAAATAACCATAATGAAGCCATTCCTTCGCTGTCAAGATAAAAACGCAGGGCATAAAAGATGTAGAAGGCCAAACCTAGAAATAAAAAGGCAAAGCCAAATTTTTGATAATAATTAGGTTCGATATTGCGCTTCTTGAGCCAGATCCAAAGACCTCCAATTGCAGTACTGAGGAGAATAACGAACAAAGAATTGGCGCTGTTATTGACCACATTTGGATCGATTTGAATAGGGCCAAGGTCTTTGCTCAATAAATCGCGGGCAACCAAACTCAACGAGCCACCGCTTTGCTCAAAAAATGCCCAAAAAACAATGCTTAGAAAGATGAAAATAAGTGCTGCAAATAATTGTTTG
>JBIKZM010000002.1:0-18517 GCA_044354735.1 Crocinitomicaceae bacterium | reverse complement strand
AATCAAATCTGTTTGGGAGTTCACGTGCCGATTGGCCAAAACAATAATGGAGTCGGCAAAGGCTTCGTTGGTGGCCGAGATCGTGAATTTCTCTTTGTATGGGTCGATATTCGGCTGAACAATCACCGCATGGAGTTGCTTAGGTTGTAGTGTGGGGATGGCGAAAATTTGAAGTATTTGACTGACTACAATTGGCAAGAATAGTACACCTACAATTGTAAAAATATATTGATTTCTTTTCGCAACTTCTCGATATACGTTGAACAAGCGAAAAATCAATAAATTGATCAATAATATCCAGGCACTGCCACCGAGTGTACCGGTCCATTCATACCATTGCACCCAACCGGTGCGTACCGAAAAATAGTTGCCTAAAGTGAGCCATGGCCAGGAGAGGTCCCAGCGGTGGTGCCCGAACTCAAAAAGGAGCCAAATGGGAATCAGCATGAAAAAGGAATAACGCGCATTGATTTTGCGGTCAAGGAAACTCCAGAGCCCAAACACAAGGCTCATGAGCAGCGCATTTATGGTAAAAGCGAAAATACCGCCGCTTAGCGATGCATTAGCCACCCACCAGGTGGTGCCGATATTCCATAATAAAAAACAGGTGTACGTCCAAAGCGCGAGTTTCCAGGGTTTTTTACCACTCGCTAAAAATTGTTGACGCAATAACAAAAGCGGTACAAAGCCAATAAATACAAAAGGCGTAAAACTTCCTGTATGTGGAAAACTCAGAATGAGCAAGATACTTGTTGAGAGTAGGAGAAGATAATTTTTCATTCAAGGATTCGTGAGCTCAAAATTAAGGATTATACTGAAAAACAAGCCTTCTTGTCAATTGAGAAAATAGAAGGCATAAAAAAAGCTCCCGGAGGGGGAGCTTTTCAAATTCAGTTCTTTGTATTATGCTTGTGTTGCTTCAAACGGAACAACAGATACAAATGAACGATTGTCTTTCTTTTTGCGGAATTCTACAAGCCCATCTGTAAGCGCAAACAAGGTGTGGTCTTTGCCAATACCTACGTTGTTGCCTGGATGATGCTGGGTGCCGCGTTGGCGTACGATGATGTTACCAGAGATGGCAGCTTGACCACCAAAAATTTTAACACCTAAGCGCTTGCTATGCGATTCACGACCGTTTTTCGAACTACCGACTCCTTTCTTGTGTGCCATGGTTTCTTTTATTTAGTTCCTGTTGAGGAAATTATGCTGTGATACTTTTGATAGTGATTGAAGTAAACTGCTGACGGTGACCGTTTTTAACACGGTAACCTTTACGGCGTTTTTTCTTGAAAATGATGACTTTGTCACCTTTTACGTGGTCAAGAACTTCTACGGTGACTTTTGCACCTACTATAGCTGGGGCGCCAAGGGTTACTTTGCCAGCGTCTTCGATTAACAAAACACGGTCAAATTCTAATTTTTGACCTGCTTCGGCGTCTAGACGGTGTACAAAAACCTTTTGGTCTTTTTGCACTTTAAACTGCTGCCCTGCTATCTCTACAATTGCGTACATATAGCTTTATTTAATTGTTAAATAATCCAAAATTGGAGTGCAAATATAGTGCTTTCTGCGTGTACTCCAAAGAATTACCGGGCTTTTCTTACGGTTTTTGCTATTATTTGTTGCTTTTTTTGCCTTTTAAATTAACCAACAGCACGCCTGCAATGATCACAAGCATGGCTAAAAGCTGCTGCCAAACAAAGCGTTCCCCATTATAAACACCAATTGCTACGGCAATTATTGGAATGAAATAAGTAACTGTGCTTGCAGCTAGTGCTGTAGTTTGTGCAATGATCCGATTGAACAGAATAACCGCAAAAGCTGTGCCTACAAGACCTAGAATAATAACGTAGGAGAAGCTTTCAAGAGCAGCAGTGTTTTGAGCAAAAACGCTCGTGGTGTCAAAGTAGAAAAAACAAAATGCAGCCGGCAAGAAGGCCATGCTGAAACCGCCTGTCGCAATTTGAATTGGATTGTATTTGGAGAGTTTGTGTTTAATTGTATTCAAACTGAAGCCATAAAGAAGTGTGGCCAGCAAAATAGCAAAGGCAGGCCCTAGTTGAAAACCACTTTGGATCGGGCTGCTCAACAAAATGAGCCAAGAAATACCTGAAAATCCAATAAGGGTACCTGCTAATTGTTGTTTGGTAATTTGTGTTCGAAATAGGAGTGTGCCTACAATAATTGTGAAGATTGGCGTAAAGCTGTTCATGATGCCCGCAATGCCGGAGTCTAGCGTCTGCTCGGCATAGGTAAATAGAAAAGCCGGGATGAGGTTGCCGCCCAAGCCCACAATGGCAAAGAATAACAAGTCTGTCTTGCGATCGAGACGGCGAAGTAAGCCGGGAAGCAGAGGCAGAAAAACCACGCTCGCCACAAAAATGCGAATGCTGGCCACTTGTGCTGCGCTAAAAACAAGCGCGCCATCAGCTGTAAACATTCCGCGCTTCATCAAAATAAATGAGCTACCCCAAATGCAAGCAAGTAGAGGAATGAGTAGGTAGCTAAGTTGTTTGTTTTGCATGAGCAAATTTAGTTGAAAACTAGCTGTCTAGTGCTTGTAAAAAATCGGATATGAACAAATTGTTGAAAAAGTTCCCACTTATTCCCACATTCAGGACTTAAGTTATTTAAATACAAGGTCTTTAGCGTTTTTATAATTGTTAATATGTAACCTTTAATGGGTCTATACGTTAGAAGTTATCAACAATAGAAATAAGCTGTGGTAAAAAGTGGTAGGAATCTACTAATTTTACCCATTATGAACGCTATGTCAGGACTAGTAGGTGAATTTGAGGTCAAAATAGATGAAAAGGGGCGCTTCCTCTTTCCATCTGGTTTGCGCAAGCAATTGCCTGCTGTTTCCCAGCGTGATTTCATGCTGAATAAGGGTTTTGAAGATTGCTTGACACTTTTCCCACTGCCAGAGTGGGAGCGCATTAGTCAGAAGCTTTCTAAAATGAACTTGTTCAAGCCAAAAAACCGAATGTTTTATAGGTTGTTTCATCAAGGTGCTAAACAAATAGCACTAGACAACGCTGGACGCATTTTGGTTCCTGCCGCCTTAATGGAGCGGGTTGGTTTGGTTGCCGAGGTAATGTTAATTGCCTACAACGACCGCATTGAAATTTGGGATAAGTCTAAGTACTTCGAAATGATCGAAGGCAACATGGTAGATTTCGCTGATTTAGCGGATGAAGTAATGGGTGATTTAGACAATGAAGATTAATACTGACTACCACATTCCCGTCATGTTACAACCTTGCTTAGATGGTCTCGACCTTCAAGCAAACGGCACATATGTGGACGTCACATTCGGCGGCGGCGGTCATGCGCGCGCTATTTTTGATCAGCTTTCTTCAGGTGGTCAACTTATTGTTTTTGACCAAGACCCAGACGCGCACAACAATGCTTGGGAAGCCTCAAACTTTCATTTTGTACCCGCTAATTTTGCTTTTTTAAGAAACCACTTGCGCGCCCTTGGCAGCCCACAAGTAGATGGTATTATCGCCGATTTAGGGGTTTCTTCTCATCAATTTGATACCGCTCAACGCGGTTTTTCTATTCGCGAAGATGCGCCTTTAGATATGCGCATGAATCGCAATGGTGGGCAGTCTGCCGCAGCGCTTATTGCCACCGCCGACGAACAAAAATTAGCGGCCATCTTATATGAATACGGAGAGCTTCGCAACTCTAGAGCTTTGGCAGCTGCGCTTGTGCGCCAGCGCGACAACGCTCCCATCCTCACTACTTTTGATTTGATCAAGGCACTCGAGCGCTTCGCGCCTAAATTCAAGGACCACAAATTTTACGCGCAGGTTTTTCAGGCGTTTCGCATAGAGGTGAATCAAGAAATGCAAGTGCTCAAAGATTTTTTAGAGCAGGCTGCTCAAGTGCTGAAGCCCGATGGTCGTTTGGTGGTCATGTCTTATCATTCCCTAGAAGACCGCTTGGTAAAAAACTTCATGAAAAGAGGGAGTTTTTCAGGCGAAATTGAAAAAGACTTTTTTGGCAATGTCCAGAAGCCATTCACAGAAGTAAACCGCCATCCGCTTGTTGCCGATGCCCAAGAATGCGCGCGCAATTCAAGAGCGCGCAGTGCCAAACTTAGAATCGCAAAAAGAAATGGCTAAAGCACAAGCAAATTCTACCAAGAACCGCAAGGGAGGCAAGGTCAACGCTTTCGCACAAATCCTCAACGGAGAGTTTTTGACGAAGTCTTTTGTATTGGACAACCTCAATTATATCTTTTTCATCATGCTCTTGTTACTGGTGCTCATTTCAAAGGGCTACTATGGCAAGCAACTCACCAAAGATGCCGATGCAGCGCAGCGCAACCTAGACCAACACTCCGCAGAATTCATTGAAGCAAAAGCCAGATTAGAGTTGGTCACGCGCCGTTTCAAAATGGCTGAACGCCTTGCTAGCCGAGAGCTCAAAGAAACCCAAAACGCGACCAAAGTGATCCGCATCAAAGAAAAAATCAATGAGTAAGGATAGAAAATACCTTTATAACCGCGCTTACCTGATTTATTTTGGGTTTGTGGGCATAATGGTGCTGGTCTTGTATTCTACACTTGATTTGCAATTCAACGGCCCTGGTGTAGCCTATGCTACTCAAGAAGGCGAACTACCTACCCGGGTAGCCGACCGCATTCCACGCATGGGTCAAATCCTCGATCACAATGGAGTGCCGCTTGTGACGAGTATCACCTTCTACGACATCTACATGGACCCCACGGTAGTGGATGAAGCAGTTTTTGATGAGAAAATCAGTGAGCTTTGCGCGGGTTTATATCGTTTATATCCAGAAAAATCAGCTTACGAGTACGAAGCGCAAATAAGAAAGGCACGGGCCAATGGGGTGCGCTATTTATTGATCCGCAGAAAAGTAACCAACGCTACGCGCAAAAAACTCCGCAAGCTCCCTATTTTTGATTTAGGTCAAATGAAGGGTGGCATCATTGACAACATCGAGGTCATCCTGCGCAAGAAACCCTTTGGAAACCTGCTCAACCGCACCCTTGGGTACTTCAAAATTCAGAATCTTCGCGATACGCTGCGCGTTGGCATCGAAGGAGCCTATTACGATTACCTCAAGGGCGAAGAAGGAAAGGAAATAGAACAGCGCATCTCGTCGGGCTGGAAACGCACTGGCAAAATCATCAAAGACGCCGTAGAGGGCGCTGATGTCGTTACTACCATCGATAAAGAAATTCAGGAAGTAGCGCATTCAGAGCTAGAAAAACAAATGATTTATATGGATGCGCAGCACGGCAGTGTCATCTTAATGGAGGTTCAGACGGGTTATGTAAGAGCCATCGCCAATCTCACCAAAACAAGTAAAGGCAGGTATTCGGAAAGCTTCAATTATGCGATTGGACATTTAGAAGTGCCTGGCTCCACCTTCAAACTCGCCTCTATAATGGCAGGTTTAGAAGACGAGCGCTTTAAAATCACTGATAAAGTCAATGCTACAGGTCGTTATAATGTAGGTGGCGATGGCATGTCAGATGCCAACAACGGTATGGGCTACGGCATCATTACCATCCAAAAAGCTTTTGAAAAATCTTCGAATGTCATTTTGCAGCTCATGAACCGCAGCTACCGCAATGACCCAGAAGTTTTTATTGAAAGACTCAAGCAATTTGGCCTCACCGAAAAATTAGGCATCGATTTAGAAGGGGAGCCACGTCCGAAGGTTACCATGCCAGGAGACGCTAATTGGTCTGCACTTTCTTTACCTTGGCAGTCAGTTGGTTATGAAGTGATGCAAACGCCATTGCAAACATTGGCATTTTACAATGCTGTCGCCAACAATGGTCAGCTTGTGCGTCCTTTATTTGTTGAGAAAATCAAAAGACACGGCCAGGTCATTAAAACGTTTAGGCCTGTTGTGCTCAACCCAGAGATTTGTTCTACCCATACACTCAAAATTCTTCAAAATTGTTTGGAGGGCGTCATGATCCGTGGAACCGGTAAGCAGCTCAAGAGCTCATTGTTCACCATTGCGGGTAAAACAGGAACAGCACAATTGCGCGGCGATGCTGGTTACCGCGATGACAAGCAAAAGTCTTACCAAGCGTCTTTTGTAGGTTATTTCCCGGCTAAAAAACCCATTTATTCTTGTATTGTAGTGATTGCCCGTCCTGTGCGTGCTTATTACGGTGCAGCCGTTTCAGGGACGGTTTTTGCAGAAATTGCCAACAAAGTTTATGCGTCCTCTTTGCAATATCACCGGGCAATCAATGACCCGCGCGCTGCCTTAGCAACTGACGTACCTCAGCTCAAAAGCGGCTACAGCAAAGATTTGACCTACTTACTCAAGCAACTGAATGTGCGTTACCAACTCAATTCTTCAAGCGAATGGGTGCAGGGCGATACCACCAACCAGCGCTTACAAGTACAGCCCAAAGCCATCATCGATAAAAAGGTGCCAAATGTCAGTGGCATGAGCGCCAAAGACGCAGTGTATTTATTAGAATCTCGCGGTTTGATAGTGCGTCTTGTTGGCAGAGGCCAGGTCTATAGCCAGTCTATCTCACCCGGGCAGCCCTTAGTGAATGGACAGTTGATTCAAATCAAATTACAATAAAAGATGAGTCAGTTCGAGCAGCTATTTTTGGATCTTTCTTACACCCTTCTTCAGGGTGAAATGAGCGAGCTGCCAACCGCGCTTGTATTTGATTCGCGCAAAGCTGAGCCTGGCGTGTTGTTTTGTTGCATGGTTGGCACGCAAACCGACGGTCATCAATATGCGATAAATGCTTATGAACAAGGTTGTCGCTTGTTTGTGGTGCAACAACAAATTGACCTTCCTTCAGACGCCACTATTGTTTTGGTAGAAAACACCAACATGGCATTGGCACAATTGGCTTGTGCTTTTTACGGGCATCCGTCCAAAGAACTCACCTTAGTTGGTGTGACGGGTACCAATGGCAAAACCACTACTGCTACGCTGCTCCACGATTTATTTAGTCAGTTAGGCTTTTACTGTGGCCTGCTTTCTACGGTTGTCAATAAAATTGGCACGCAAGCAATTGCAGCCACCCATACCACACCAGACCCAGTGGCGCTCAACGCCTTGCTGCGCAACATGGTTACCGCAGGATGTCAGTATTGTTTCATGGAAGTCAGTTCGCATGCCATAGACCAAGGAAGAATTGATGGTTTGCATTTTGCTGCGGCAGGCTTCACGAACATCACGCATGATCATCTCGACTACCACCACACTTTTGCTGAATATTTGCGCGTGAAAAAGGCCTTTTTTGATGGTTTGCCATCTAGCGCCTTTGCTCTAGTCAATGCCGATGACCGAAACGGTATGGTGCTACTGCAAAATACGCGCGCCAGTCGCCAAACTTACGCCCTCAAAACGCTTGCCGACTTCAAGGGTAAAATTATGGAGAACAGCCTGAGCGGTTTGGTTTTACAAATCAATGGGCAAGAAGTACACACCCGTTTAGTAGGCGCTTTCAACGCTGCTAATTTGCTTTTGGTTTACGGCTTGGCTGTGGGCTTGGGTCAGGAGCCACTTGAGGTGCTGCGCGCAATGAGCCAACTCACACACGTGGCTGGGCGCTTTGAACACCTTCGCAGCCCTAAAGGCATTACGGCAATTGTCGATTATGCGCATACGCCCGATGCGTTAGAAAACGTATTGGCTACAATTGCTGCCTTTCAGCAAAATAACAAAGTGATTACCGTAGTAGGTTGCGGTGGCGATCGCGACAAAGCCAAGCGCCCACAAATGGCAGCTATTGCCGCAGCGCGCAGCCAGCAAGTTGTCCTGACCTCAGACAACCCACGCACCGAAGATCCGCAGCAAATTATTGCCGACATGGAAGCTGGCCTAGATGCTGCTGCCGCAAGCCGCACTTTAGCTGTGCTCGATCGCAAGCAAGCTATCAAAACCGCTTTGTTACTTGCACAGCCCGGCGATATTTTACTCATTGCTGGCAAGGGTCACGAAACGTATCAAGAAGTCAACGGCGTTCGCACTTCCTTCGACGACGTTGCCATTACCAAAGAACTTTTTAACCAACTCGATAAATAACATGATCTATTATTTGTTTTCCTGGCTCGATCAATTGAATTTTCCTGGTGCAGGTTTGTTTCAATTTATTTCATTTCGCGCAGCTTTAGCGCTTATCACTTCATTGATTGTTTCTGTTGTGATAGGCAAGCGTATCATCGCCCGCCTGCGCCGCCAACAAATTGGCGAAACCGTCCGCGATCTTGGTTTGGCAGGGCAGTTAGAAAAATCAGGCACGCCAACGATGGGTGGTCTGATCATTTTGGCTGCTATTTTGGTGCCGACTTTATTGTTTGCTAAACTTCAGAATGTGTATGTCATCACGATGGTCATTGCGACTATTTGGTTGGGCCTCATCGGTTTTTTAGACGACTACATTAAAGTATTCAAAAAGAACAAAGAAGGGTTAAAAGGCACTTCTAAAATCATTGGTCAGATCGGAGTTGGGCTCATTGTTGGCGGCATTCTCTATTTCTCTAATGATGTGGTGGTTCATAAAAGAGTTTCTGCACACTACAAGTTGCAGGCAGATGAAACTTTTGTAACGCACGAACACGCCCAAAATACCGGTGAGCACTACAAATGGATACGCACCGACGACATGACCACCACCATACCTTTTTTCAAGGGCAATGAATTCAATTACAATTGGCTTATCGGCGACGTCAATAAGTCTTACGGTTGGCTGATCTTTATTCCAATTGTCATTTTTATTGTCATTGCGGTTTCCAATGGCGCCAACATGACCGATGGCTTGGATGGTTTGGCGACCGGAACCTCTGCTATTGTTGGCTTGGCTTTAGCTGTATTGGCTTATGTCAGTTCACATGCCAAATTTGCCGACTACCTCAACGTCATGTACATTCCTGAAGCCGAAGAGCTCGTGATTTTCATTGCTGCATTTGTTGGCGCTTGTGTCGGCTTTTTGTGGTACAACGCTTTTCCTGCCCAAGTATTTATGGGTGACACCGGAAGCCTCGCTTTGGGCGGTATCATTGCGGTATTTGCCATTGCCATTCGCAAAGAACTGCTTATTCCTGTGTTGTGTGGCATTTTTCTTATTGAGAATGTGTCGGTGCTAATGCAGGTGGGTTATTTCAAGTTTACCAAACGGCAATACGGTGAAGGCCGGCGCATTTTTCTCATGGCGCCGCTGCACCATCATTACCAAAAACAGGGCATACACGAAGCAAAAATCGTTGCTCGCTTCTGGATTGTTGCTGTGCTCTTGGCCGTAGTAACCATCGTAACCCTCAAATTGCGTTAAGATGGAGGCCCAAAATCGCTTGCTTGTTATTTTAGGCGCCGGTGAATCTGGCGTCGGCGCAGCAATTTTGGGCAAGGCGAAAGGTTGGCGTGTTTTTGTTTCCGATGGCTCGGAAATCAAGCCTTCCTACCGACAAGATTTGCAAGCAAAAGATATCGCTTACGAATCTGCACAGCACACGCTGTCGCAAATTTTAGCTGCTGACCTGGTGGTCAAGTCACCGGGTATTCCAGAAAAAACGGAGGTCATGAAGGCCATTCGTCAAAAAGGCATTCAGGTGGTCTCCGAAATTGAATTTGCAGGGTATTATTCTACCGCAAAGCATATTTGTATCACGGGCAGCAACGGCAAAACCACTACAACTATGTGGTGTTATCACATACTAAAAAAAGCTGGGCTCAATGTTGGTTTGGCCGGAAACGTAGGGCAGAGTTTTGCAAAGCAAGTGGCTACTGAATCTTTTGATATTTATGTATTGGAGCTCAGTTCTTTTCAACTCGACGACATGTATGCTTTCAAGGCCGATATTGCGATTTTAACCAACATCACCCCCGACCACCTCGATCGCTATAACTACCAAATGGAAAACTACGTGCAGGCGAAGTTTCGTGTTCTTCAAAATCAAACGGAGGCAGATTATTTCATTTACAATGCCGACGATAGCACTATCAATTCCTATTTAAAAGGAATACAAACCAAAGCTCAATTAGCGCCTTTTTCTATGACAACTGTTCAAGAAAACGGAGGCTACGCAGATCAGCAACAACTATACATCAACATAAACAAACAACAACTCACCATGTCTATCCACGAATTAGCTTTAAAAGGCAAACACAACACCCAGAACGCGCTAGCCGCAGGAATTGCAGCAAGGCTCGTCGAAATCCGCACTGATATCGTGCGTGAAAGCCTCGAAGATTTTATCAATGTAGAGCACCGCATGGAATTCGTTGCTAAAGTCAATGGAATTGAATTCATCAACGACTCCAAAGCGACGAACATCAATGCGGCCTGGTTTGCATTAGAATCAATGGAAAAACCAACCGTTTGGATTGTAGGTGGTGTAGACAAAGGCAACGACTACAGCGAGCTGCAAGATTTAGTGGCCCAGAAAGTAAAAGCAATTGTGTGTCTAGGCGTCGATAATCAAAAAATTATTGAAGCGTATAAAGACAAAGTAGAGGTGATTGTAGAAGCGAAATCTGCTCATGAAGCGGTTTCTTTTGCGTATCAACTGGCCAAAAATGACGACGCTGTTTTGTTGTCTCCAGCTTGTGCAAGTTTTGATTTATTCAGCAGCTACGAAGACCGTGGTCAGCAATTTAAAAAAGCGGTCCGCATGTTATAAGAATCGTTATGAGAACCTATCTTTCCTATCTTAAGGGCGACCCCGTTATTTGGATCATTACTTTGCTAATGATGGCTTTTTCGTTGGTCACGGTGTATAGTTTCGTGCCTATTCTGATCAAGATAGAAGGGGGTTCTCCGTTTTTATATCTATTCAAGCATTTAATTTATGTGATTCTTGGCTTTGGGAGTATGTATGCCATTCATCGGGTACCTGCCAAATATATAAGTCAGTTGGCCAAGTTTGCTTATTATTTAGGCTTGGCCTTATTGATTTTCACTTGGTTTTTTGGGGCTCAGGTAAATGGCGCTGGCCGTTGGATCCGCATTCCTTTTGTCAACCTCACGTTTCAATCTTCGGATTTTGCCAAACTTGCTTTGCTCCTCTATTTGAGTAAGTTGTTGGTTAAAAAGCAGCTAAAGTTCGCCAGCTGGCGAGAAGGAATATTCCCTTTATTGATTCCAATAGGAGCTATTTGCTTGCTCATCTTGAAAGACAACTTCTCCACCTCAGCAATGGTATTTGTACTGAGTATGCTGCTGCTGTTTGTAGGTCGTGTGCCTATTTTAAAATTATTGACAATAGTGGGTGTTGGGCTTGGTTTAGTGCTGCTGATTGTGAGCTTGCACCTCGCTATTCCGAAAGCAAATATTTTACCTCGCTACGATACTTGGATGAATCGCATCAATAATAGGGTAGACGCCAAAGACCAAAGTATTGAAAGTTTACAAGCCAACCAGCAGGCCAACAATGCCAAATTAGCAATTTCAGTAGGTGCAGTTTTCGGACAGGGCGTTGGAGATGGCAAACTCAAAGAATTTTTACCGGAGGCTTATGCCGATTTCTACTACGCCACTTTTGTCGAGGAATTCGGATTTGTATCCGCTTTTATTTTGGTTTTGCTCTATCTGATCTTGCTTTATCGCATGATCCGTTTTGCACTCAAAACCCAAGATTTATTTCAGAGCTATGTGGCTTTAGGCATTGGTATTCACCTACTGACTCAAGCGAGTGTGAATATGTTGGTCTGTACGGGCGTGTTTCCTGTTACGGGTCAGAACATGCCATTTTTGGCGATGGGAGGCTCGGCCTTAGTGATGGCTTGCGTCTCAATAGGCGTGGTGCAATCTTTTGCCAAAGAACTTCCGACCAACGAACAAGAAAATCAATTTGCTAGCCCTGAACAAAATGAAATTGACTAGAATCATCATCTCTGGAGGCGGAACAGGCGGTCATATTTTTCCAGCACTGGCCATAGCCGACGAAATCAAGCGCAGAAATGAAGCTGCCGCTATTTTATTTATTGGTGCCGAAGGTAAAATGGAAATGGAAAAAGTGCCGCAGGCGGGATATCCAATTGTCGGTTTGCCTATTATGGGTTTTCAGCGCAAACTGACACTTAAAAATCTGTTGCTTCCAATCAAATTGATTCTGAGTTTAACCAAGGTATTTTTTGTCATTAGACGATTTAAACCTGAGTTGGTCATCGGGGTGGGTGGTTATGCGAGTGGCCCCACCTTGCAAATGGCACAGTTACTTGGTATTCCGACTTTGCTACAAGAGCAAAACTCTTTTCCGGGCAAGACCAACCAAATTCTAGCGCGCAAAGCAAAGGCTATCTGCGTAGCTTATCCCGACATGGCGACATTTTTTGAAGCGTCCAAAATCCAGCTCACGGGCAATCCAGTGCGCTCAGCATTACTGCAAAACTTGGAGGTGAAAAAGCAAGAGGCAGCAGCATATTTTGGTTTAGATACCAACAAGCCGACTTTGTTCGTAATGGGTGGTAGTTTAGGAGCCAAAACCCTCAATTTGGCGTTGAGATCAGCGTTACAGCATTTTGAAAATGAGTCTGTTCAATTGCTTTGGCAGTGCGGTAAATCATACGAGCAAGAGTTGGCAACGTTTCAAAGTACCCTAACTCCAAATATCAAAGTTTTTGCCTTCATCCAAAGAATGGATCTCGCCTATGCGCTCGCAACGGTGATCGTTTCGCGCGCAGGTGCGCTGTCTGTGAGCGAGCTCGCGCTCGTGGCCAAACCTGCTATTTTGGTGCCTTCACCAAATGTAGCCGAAGACCACCAAACTAAAAATGCGCGCGCACTCGTGGACCGAGAGGCAGCCGTATTAGTCACCGATGCGCAGGCCCAAGACCAATTAGTGCCCGCGGCGCTTGCACTTTTGAAAGATCAGGCCCAACAACAAGCGCTCGCTGAGGCCATCAAAGCAATGGCGCTGCCCAACGCAGCAAAAGATATTGTAGATGTCTGTTTGAAAGTAGCCAAGATATGAAGCAGCTAGAGGCGTTTGATCGGGTATATTTTGTAGGCATTGGCGGCATTGGCATGAGCGCTCTAGCGCGTTATTTCAAGTTCAATGGAAAGCAAGTGGCTGGTTACGATAAAGTAGAAACACCGCTTACGCTCAAGTTATCCGATGAAGGAATCGCTATTCATTACGAAGATCTCGGCACTAAAATTCCATTGGCTTATCAAGATCCTGAAAACACGCTTGTGGTGTATACACCAGCCATTAAAGCGCTGGGCGAGTTGGCTTTTTTTCAGGCCGAAAAATTTACGATTCTCAAACGCTCCGAAGTGCTTGGTGCACTGACCAAAACTTACAAGAGTCTTTGTGTAGCCGGCACTCACGGCAAAACCACTACGAGCGCCTTACTGACTCATCTTTTGACAACAATTGATGTCGGATGCACTTCATTTCTGGGTGGAATAGCGAGTAATTTTGATTCAAATTTAGTGCTGCACGCCAGTAGCCCATATGCGGTGATAGAGGCGGATGAATTTGACCGCAGCTTTTTACAACTCTCCCCTTATGCAGCAATTATAACGGCTGCAGACCCTGATCACCTCGATATTTATGGTAGTGAAGATGCCTTTGTACAGGGTTTTCGCCAGTTCACCATGCGGGTCGATCCAAAAGGATTTTGCATTCAAAAAGAAGGTTTGCAACTCCAGAGTTTAGCGCCGGTTCTCACCTATGCAATTGCTTCTCAAACAGCAAATTACAGTTTTATAAATCTGCGCTATGTGAACGGTTTTCAGGTGGCTGATTTAAAAATTGGAGCGCTCATGCACGAGGGCTTTGAATTGGGTTTACCCGGAATTCACAATGCAGAAAACGCATTGGGCTGTATTGCGTTGCTCCATTGTATGGGTTTCGATGTAGACCTGCTCAGGCCAGCTCTCAAGAGTTTCAAAGGAGTCAAAAGACGTTTTGAATACCAACTGCGCAGCGAAAATTTAGTCTATATCGATGACTACGCGCACCATCCGACTGAGATCAATGCTCTGATCTCATCGGTGAGGGCCATTTATCCGGATCAAAAAATTACAGGAATTTTTCAGCCGCATTTGTTTTCGCGTACCCAAGATTTTGCAGCAGAATTTGCGCTCGCGCTAGCGCAGCTCGACACGCTGTATTTATTGCCTATTTACCCTGCCCGCGAACTGCCTATCCCCGGTGTGAGCAGCGAGTGGTTGGCTGACCTCACTCAAATGCAGCATAAATTGGTGCTGCAACCTCATGAGGTGCTCACCGCACTTCAAAAACCTCAAAAAGGGGTCTTGCTCACCATTGGAGCTGGCGACATAGACCGTTTGGTTGGTCCTTTGACAGATTTACTCAAAATGCAAACACTACACCGATGAAAATTTGGCTTTTTAGGATTTTTTGGTTGCTGCTCGCTTTTGGTGTAGCCGTCGTTTTTTACTTGGCTCAAGTGTCACAACAACAAAAAGTGCTGAGCACGCCAAAAATTGCCATTCATGCAGCTGATGAAAATGCATTTTTAACCAAACCCGAATTATTAGCGCGCCTTCAGTTGCGCAAGTTATTTAGACGCGATATGCGGGCTAATGAACTCAATATACACGGCATTGAACGCGCGATTGCTGCCATGGCAGAGGTAAAGAACGTCGATGTATACAAGCATTTAGGAGCTAGTTGGGAAATCAAATTAGAATTGCGCAAACCCATTGCTCGAATTTTCAATTTACAGGGCCAGAGCTATTACCTTGATCAAGACGGTTTTATGATGTATCGATCCGCTTTGCATACGGCCCGAACGCTGGTCTTTTCAGGGCATATTTCAGATACCTATAACCCCCGTCTTCACTGTGATTTTATTAACAATCCAAATTTGAAAAGTTCTCAAAAAATTGGTCAAATCTACCGCATTTCAAATTATGTTTGTAATGACCCATTCATGCAGAAATTAATCGGCCAAGTTTACCTAGAAGCCGACGGAGATTTCATCCTTATTCCGTTGCTCGGTGAACAACAAATTGTCTTCGGTCCAGCGCGCAGTACCGAAGAAGTTTCAGACAAATTTGAACGTCTGAATCATTTTTACAAAGAAGCCCTGCCCCACGAAGGCTGGAATAAATACAAAGAAATAAGTGTCAAGTATGAAGGACAAATCGTTTGCAGAAAAAAATAACAATCCCGAGGTAAAGCGCTCACGTGTGGTTGTCGGTTTGGATATTGGCACCACTAAAATTGCCTGCTTTGTCGGTCGCAAGAACGAGCACGACAAAATCGAAATCATCGCAATGGGCAAAAGCGAGTCCTTGGGCGTTATGCGCGGCGTTGTCTCCAACATTGAGCGCACCGTCCAATCGATCAACACCGCTGTAGAAGCTACTCAAGAAGCAGTTGAAGGCGACCTCACAATCAAAAATGTGCACGTGGGTATTGCCGGGCAGCACATCAAAAGCATGCAACACCGCGGCATTTACACGCGTCGTGCCACCAATGGTGAAATCTCCCAAGTGGACATCGATGCTTTCGTAGACGACATGTATCAAATGGTCATGAACCCAGGAGAAGACATCATTACCGTGATCCCACAAGAATATATCGTCGACGGCGAACGAGAAATCAAAGATCCGATCGGGATGGCTGGCGTGCGTCTAGAGGCAAATTTTCATATCATAACTGGTCAGGTATCCAACGTTCAGAATATTACGCGCTGCGTAGATCGCTCTGGCTTAAGCGTTAAAGACATTATCTTAGAGCCAATCGCATCTGCCGAGGCAGTGCTTTCCGAAGAAGAAAAAGAAGCGGGTGTTGTACTTGTCGATATTGGCGGCGGCACTACCGACGTGGCTATTTTCCACGATGGACTCATTCGCCACACCGCGGTAATTCCTTTTGGCGGTAACGTCATTACACAAGATATCAAAGAAGGTTGTCGAATTATGCAGCGTCAGGCAGAAATGCTCAAGGTAAAGTTTGGTAGCGCATTAGCTTCTGAAAGCAACGAAAACGAAGTCGTTTGCATACCTGGTTTGCGCGGCCGTGACCCTAAAGAAATCACCTTGCGCAACTTGGCGAGCATCATTCAAGCGCGCATGGAAGAGATCATCGAATTGGTCAACCTCGAAATCAAAAGCACCGATTACGAGAAAAAACTCATTGGCGGTATTGTAGTGACGGGCGGCGGTTCGCAACTCAAGCACCTCACCCAACTCATCGAATACCTCACCGGTATGGATGCCCGTATTGGTTATCCTACTGAGCATTTGGCCAATACCAACGACATCGACGTGCTTTCTAGTCCGAAGTACGCAACCGGCATTGGTTTGGTTTTGAAAGGATTTGAAAGTTTTGAAGCAGCCAAGCCATGGGAGCAGCAAGCGATTACCAAGCAAGAAGACCCGATCATTGAGAAAACTATTGCTGAGAAGCAAGAAAAAATAAAAACACATTCAAATGCTGAACGCAGAGGCGAATTCTTTGGCCGCATTTTAGACCCGCTCAAAAAATTCTTTGACGATTCAGAAGATTGATATTTTAGATAAAATTGGTTATACAGAACAGTATTATGGAATTTGATTTACCAAAACACGACACCCCTCAAGCAGCCTCTATCATCAAAGTGATTGGCGTTGGCGGCGGCGGCTCAAATGCTGTCAACCACATGTATTTGCAAGGCATCGCCGGCGTAGATTTTATCGTTTGCAACACCGATTGCCAAGCGTTAGATCTTTCACCGGTTCCGCATAAAATACAATTGGGTCCGAACCTGACTGAAGGTCGTGGCGCAGGCATGATTCCTGAGGTAGGCATGAACGCCGCCATGGAAAACATCCAAGAAATCCGCGAACTACTTTCCAAAGACACCAAAATGGTTTTTGTAACAGCCGGAATGGGTGGGGGTACAGGTACAGGTGCTGCGCCAGTGATTGCACAGGTTGCCAAAGACCTGGGTATTTTAACAGTAGGCATTGTTACCGTTCCATTTAATTTTGAAGGTCGCAAAAGACGCCAACAAGCCGAAGAAGGTTTGGAACGCATGCGCCAAAATGTAGATACCTTACTGATCATCAACAACGAACGTTTGCGTGAGTTTGGCAAGAACATGTCTCTTTCTGAGGCGTTTTCTCATGCCGACGACGTTTTAACAGTTGCCGCAAAAGGCATTGCAGAAGTGATTTCCGTCACGGGTGCCATAAACGTTGACTTCAACGATGTCAATACAGTCATGCGCAACTCTGGCCATGCCATCATGGGAAGCGCAATTGCTGCAGGTGAAGACCGCGCAGTTGTCGCCGTTAAAAATGCACTCAATTCTCCGTTGCTCTACGACAACGATATCAATGGTGCGCGTTATGTCTTGCTCAATATCTCTTACGGTGAGCGCGAAGTCATGATGGACGAAATCACCGATATCACCGATTATATCCAAGAAGCAGCGGGTTCTACTGCAGATGTCATTTGGGGTCATGGCCACGATGCATCTCTCGGAGACCAACTCAGCCTTACGATCATTGCAACTGGTTTCAGTTCGTCACCTTTAACGGGTTTTGAAAAAAGCCCTGAGCGCACTGTAGTCGATCTTGAAGAAGATAAAAAGCAGCAAATCACCACACCGCTCAGTTCTCCTTTTGAGTCAATGGCTTCAGCTCCTGTTTCGCAGATCACAGAAGAGCCCTTCATGAAGCAAGTTGAGGCTCCACTTGCCAATCCTTTTCAAGTTCAAGAAACTCCCATAGACGCCGTTGCGGCGAATCCAAAGACAACTTTCAACCTTTATGATGAGCAAGAAGAAGTAGTTTCTTCCACTCAAACTTCTATGAGCTGGGAAGTATTTGATGTGCAAGCAGACGCTATTGCACCAACCCCAGTAGCGGCAGCTCCCATTCAAGACGAGGTAGTCAAGCACGTTTTAGAAGACGACAGCCAGCAGCGCGTTGAAATGGAAATGCCAAAGCGTGTATTGAGTCCTGAAGAACAACAGCGCAAGAATCAAGAGCGCGTTTCACGCATTCAAGAATTTACATCCAAGCTCAAAAAGCCAGATGGTTTACTAGAATTCGAAAATGAGCCAGCGTTTGTGCGCAGAAATATCCAATTACAGCAGCAAGAACTGAGTTCGCAAGAAGCGATTTCGCGTTTTGGAATCGGAAAAGATGCCAATGGAAATAGCACTTTGCGCAGCAATAACTTTCTACACGACAACGTCGACTGATCATGACTTTTACTGAACGCATTAACCTCGATATTAAAAACGCCATGCTCGCTCGAGAAAAAGAGAAGCTTGCGGCACTTCGCGATATCAAATCCAAACTTTTGCTCGAGGCAACCTCAGGTGCTGATACCGGGGTTTCGGAAGAAACTGCCATTAAAATCTGCATGAAGCTTCACAAACAACGCATGGAGACTCACGCGCTTTACCAAGCCCAGCAGCGCGAAGATCTTGCAGCCGAAGAATTATTTCAAGCAGAGGTCATTGAGGCGTATTTGCCAAAAATGCTCACCGAAGATGAAATTCGTGCCGAAGTGCAAGCTGCTGTAGCTCAAACAGGTGCAAGCGGCCCACAAGATATGGGTAAAGTTATG
>JBIKZM010000093.1:0-6059 GCA_044354735.1 Crocinitomicaceae bacterium | reverse complement strand
CTCAACTTCATCGATGAAGTTGAGGCGCTCGATCTCTCGGGCACCACGAACTCCGGACTCAATGAATTTAACCAAGAATTCTCCACCTATACCATTAAGAGTAAAATGGACGACAGCAATGAAGATATTTTCAGCAAAGAAAACAATGACGAAGATCCCTTCTAAACTGCTCCTCTTTTTTTTAAGCCTCCTTTTCAGTTTCCAAAGTTGGGGCTCGCAAATTCTCGTGCCTATGGACGAAGGGCAGCGCGATCACCTCAAAGCGTATGGCCTGGCCTACTGGACACTCGAGAATCAAATTACGATCGACTGGCTGCTCAATTACAGAGGTGGTAGCTTTCTGATTCCACACCTCCAGCGCATTGAAGAAGAATTGCTCTTGCGCAATATCAGCTATCAAGTTTTGGCCGATGGCCAGGTCAATAAAATCAAGAGCGAAATTGCCGATCCAGAAGTCAATATGGAAGTGGTGCAATTGGAAAAAGCACCCAAAATTGCCGTGTATACCCCGCCCAACAAACTCCCCTGGGACGACGCCGTGACACTCGTCTTGACCTACGCAGAAATCAAATACGACAAAATCTACGACTCCGCTATTGTCAATGGTGTTTTACCCAAATACGACTGGCTGCACCTGCACCACGAGGATTTTACGGGGCAATACGGCAAATTCTACAGTTCAGCACGCATGCAAAGTTGGTACCAGCAAGAGGTGCAGCGCTCTGAAGCCGCTGCTGCTCAACTTGGTTTTGCCTCCACTGCAGCCCTCAAAAGAGCTGTAGCCCTCAATATCCGCAATTTTGTAATTGGCGGCGGCTTTTTGTTTACGATGTGTTCGGGCACCGATTCATTTGATATTGCATTGGCCGCACAAGGAGTTGATATCCAAGAGGCCATCTTTGACGGCAGCCCCTCAGATCCGCGTGCCCAAGAAAAACTAGACTTCAACCAAACCTTTGCTTTTCAAGATTTTCATATCATCAAAGACCCTATGGTCTATGAATACAGCGACATCGACGGCACCGATTTGCGCACCCAACGCCAGATCACTGAAAAATCAGATCAATTTACGCTTTTTGATTTTTCGGCCAAGTGGGATGTCGTGCCCACTATGCTCACGCAGTGCCATGTCGACGTCATCAACGGTTTTTTAGGGCAAACAACTGACTTTCACAAAGAATTCATCAAGCCAAATGTCCTTGTATTGGGAGAAAATAAAGCGGCAAATACCGCAAAATATGTACACGGCTCCTTTGGGCAAGGCACCTGGACTTTCTATGGAGGCCATGACCCCGAAGACTACCAGCACCTCGTTGGCGACCCACCAACCGACCTCAATTTACACCCTAACTCACCGGGTTACCGCCTGATTCTCAACAATATTCTCTTTCCTGCAGCTAAAAAGCAAAAACGGAAGACATAGTTTTTCAAAAGAATCGTTCATTTTCGCAATTTTTTACTTAAACTTGCAACGAATTTCCAAATGCCCATTTCAGGGCTAGCTTCAAATTTAGCTTATAACTTACCATTGATGGATTTAAAGACCTTAGAGAGTAAAAAAATCTCGGACCTACGTGTTATTGCACAAAGCCTTGGCATTGAAGCCGGCAGTCTGAAGAAAAACGAACTCATTAGTGCTATTTCGAATAAAACCGAAGTCAGCGCACCTGTTCAAGCTACTGTACCAGCAGTTACCGCTGCACCCACAACAGAAGAACCTATACAAGTACGCAAACGCGGTCGCAAGCCCAAAAGCCCGGATACCCAACTCCCCATCCCTTTAGAAACGAGCTCAACAGCAGCAGAAACACCTGAGGTCAAGGAAGAAAAAGAAACCCCGGTCAAGGAAGCAGCAGCTAAAGAAGTACAAAAACCAATGGAGCAACGCCCGCGTCAT
This sequence comes from Crocinitomicaceae bacterium, assembly GCA_044354735.1. Lineage (GTDB taxonomy): Bacteria > Bacteroidota > Bacteroidia > Flavobacteriales_D > Crocinitomicaceae > UBA952. Next base: position 4,162 of record JBIKZM010000093.1, on the reverse strand, counting down.
CCTCAACAGCAACAGCGCTTTGAGAACCGCAACCCGCGCCCAGATCAACAAAGACAGCAAGATCAAAATAGAACACAAGATCAGAATAGAACGCAAGATCAAAACAGACCCCAGCATAAGCCGCATCAAGCTACAGAAGCTACTGAGGAGGTGCTCAAAGAAGAACATTTTGACCTCGTTGGAATTGTATCCGCAGAAGGCGTTTTAGAAGTGATCCAAGATGGTTATGGCTTTTTGCGTTCATCTGACTACAACTACCTGCCTTCTCCCGACGACATCTACGTTTCTCTAAACCAAATCAAGCTTTTCGGACTCAAAACAGGCGATACCGTCAAAGGCTCTATTCGCCCTCCAAGAGAAGGAGAAAAATTCTTCCCGCTCGTGAAGGTAGAATCCATCAACGGCCGCGACCCGTCTTACATCAGAGACCGCGTTCCTTTTCAATACCTCACACCACTTTTCCCTTCGGAAAAATTCAAACTCACTGGTCACGCCCAAGAAACGCTTTCTACACGTGTCATGGATCTTTTTGCGCCAATTGGCAAAGGCCAACGCGGCATGATCGTTGCCCAACCTAAAACGGGTAAAACCATGTTGCTCAAAGACGTCGCCAACGCCATTGCTGCCAACCACCCCGAAACCTACCTCATCGTTTTGCTCATTGACGAGCGTCCGGAAGAAGTCACCGATATGGCGCGCTCAGTGAAAGCTGAAGTCATTGCCTCAACCTTCGACGAACCCGCTGATCGCCACGTAAAGGTTGCCAATATGGTTCTCGAAAAAGCAAAGCGCATGGTCGAGTGCGGACACGACGTCTGCATCTTACTCGATTCGATCACCCGTTTGGCTCGTGCCTACAACACCGTGTCACCAGCTTCAGGAAAGGTACTTTCTGGAGGTGTCGATGCCAATGCGTTGCACAAACCAAAAAGATTCTTTGGCTCTGCACGCAAAATTGAAAATGGCGGATCCCTCTCTATCATTGCCACTGCACTTACCGAAACTGGATCCAAAATGGACGAAGTCATCTTTGAAGAATTCAAGGGAACTGGCAACATGGAACTCCAACTCGACAGAAAAATTTCAAACCGCCGCATCTATCCAGCGATCGATATTACAGCTTCTGGTACGCGTCGCGAAGATTTACTTGTTGGAAAAGATGTCTTACAGAGGGTTTGGCTCTTGCGCAAGTTTATTGCCGACATGAACCCTGTTGAAGCAATGGAATTCATGAAATCACACATGGAAAACACACTTTCCAACGAAGAATTTTTGGTCTCAATGAATAGCTAATGAAAAAAGGTTGGCTTTACGGATTGGTATTTGGCACTATTTGGATCGCCTTCAAAATGCTAGCCTATGCACTCGATTTTCAACTCGATCAAATTCAACTTTTTGTCTTGCTCAACATGGCTTTGCTCACCGCAGCTATCGCTATGTTTATGTACCGCAAAAAAAGATTCGATACCCAAGAGAGCAATATTTTAACGGATATCAAAGCTGGGCTCAGCGTAGGGCTACCCTACACGCTTGTTGTGAGTTTTTTCTTGTTCTTCTACTACCAAGATATCTACCCGGAGTTCAACCAAAAGAAAAGAGCGGCGTATGAAGCGCGCATGGACAGCCCTTCAGAAATTGCGGCCATTCGCAAAGGAAATAGTGCGTTAGAAAATAAAAGTGATGTAGAAATTGTAGAAATGGCGCGCAAAAACACAGCCATGATGTACGACCCGCAATTTACCTTGAGCGTGAGTTTGCTGGCACTTTTGGTATACAGCACCCTAAACAGCTTGCTTATCGCGGTGATCTACCGCAGAGTGATCTTTAGAGACTAGCACACAGCTGCGCACCCAGTGCATCGTAATCTATACCATCAAAATTTCCGCTGGACATCATGAGCAGCACTTTATTGTGCCAATCTTGCTTGGTAATGAAATCCATTACCGCCTGTGTTTCAGTACAAATGAGCACGTCCCCGCCAAACCCGGCCTGAACCTCAAGCGCGTCTAACGCAGGTAGTTTTTTATGCGCAACAACTTCAGGGCTGAAATAAACCAAAGCTTGATCTGCAGCGGCCATTGCCCCATTGTATTGCGGTAAAAAAGCCTTTTGCAAGGAACTAAAGGTATGGAGTTCCATACAAGCAATCACTTCCCTATCCGGATATTGCTGCTTGACAGCAGAAGTGGTGGCTTTGAGCTTAGAAGGTGAATGTGCAAAATCTTTATACAGCACGAAACTGTCTTTTTCAACAACTTTTTGTAGTCTTTTGCCTGCGCCGGTGAAGTCGGCCATGGCGCTCAAGAAATCGGCAGCTGCAATGCCCATTTGCCCAGCTACGTACATGGCTCCCATCAGATTCTGAAGATTGTGCGCGCCAAATACCTGCAAAGGGTATTGTTGCCCTTCGAAACTTAGTAAAGTGCCGTTAGCAGTTGGCTTGAAATCAGGGGTGCAGTAAGGCACTAAAGTGATGTTTTGGGCTGCAACAGCAATTTTTTGGATCTCGGCATCTTCTTGATTATATACGAATGCGCCATTTGGCTCAATGAGCGAAATAAAGGTTGCAAACTGTTCTATGTAGTTTTCAAAGGTGGGGAAAACATTGATGTGATCCCAAGCGATACCAGAAAGCAAGGCAATATGAGGCTTGTAGAGGTGAAATTTTGGGCGTCGATCAATCGGAGAGCTCAAGTATTCGTCACCCTCTAGGATCATGAATTTAGCCTCTTTGGTGAGCTTCACCATACAATCATAACCATCCAGCTGAGCGCCAACCATGTAATCGACGTCAATTTGCAATTTAGCCACTGCATGCAGCAGCATGGAAGTAATTGTCGTTTTGCCGTGGCTGCCACCAATCACTACCCTGATTTGCTCCTTACTTTGCTCGTAGAGGTATTCAGGATAGCTATAGATAGGAAGGTTCATTTCTTTTGCTGCCAACAGCTCTGGATTATCTGCTCTGGCGTGCATGCCTAAAATGACAGCCGAAAGCCCTGCGTGAATGCGCGAGGCATACCAACCGAGTTGTGAAGGAAGAATTCCTTGCTTTTGAAGTCGGGTTCGGGAGGGTTCGAAAATTTCGTCGTCTGAGCCTGTTACCTCAAATCCTTTTCTGGATAGTGCAATAGCGAGGTTGTGCATTGCGCTGCCACCAATGGCAATAAAATGTACTTGCATAAACTTATTTGATCAAAACGTTGGCACCGGTAGATTCATTGAACCATATGTATTCCGTACTGACTTGCCCGTCTCTTGTAAAATAAGTTTTGCCGTTTTCGTCTGTTGTTTGCTCGTAAACCACGCCGTGTCCGTTTGGGTCAACTACTACCCTGCGGATGATCACCTTGGTGACATACCCTTCTTTGTTCTTCAGTTGATAAGTCTTTTCTGTGAGTGTATTGGTTGTAAAGAGCACTCCGTTTTCGTCGCGGAGGTAGTTAGGTGTGGTCTTGAGTTGCACTGTTGAGGCTGCCGTTTGCTGGATTTTTTCGTATTGCGCCTGGCCACCATTTGTGGCGTTATCTAGTGCTACTTGTTTGGTATAAGCGACAACCTGACTGCGCTGATCGAGTTCACCCCTTACTTTTTCATCGGTCAGGGCCTGTTGCTTGAGTTGGAGGTCTTTTTCATTTTGAATAACGTTGAGGCGATCAAGTTCCGCTTGTTGGCGCTCATCTGCAGCTCGTTTTTCAGTTTGAGACTGCTCATCTTTGGCGTCTTTCCAGGCCGTGAGGTTTGTTTCGTTTTCTTGCTGACGCACTGAAGTGGCTGCAGCGCGGTTGGCGATAGCAACTTCATGAGCCTGCATGTCTTGGGCTTGATTGGCCTGAAGCGCGTTTTGTGTTGCGGTATTTTGTTTGGTGTTGAGCTCGCGCTGTGCGCGTGTCATGTCAAGTTGAGCTGTCGTTTCAAAGGAGCCCACTTGTGCGTTTTGTTGAGAAAAGTAATTTTGATATTCAACTTCTGTGCGGATTTGCTGCTGCATAAGATACGGCGTTTCTTCTCTGGCGTCGCGGGTTTGCTGTAGGTCATTGAAGGCCATTGAGTTTTCACCGCTAACGGTTTCTCCTGGGGCAGAAAGCTTGATCCCCATTGGCTCTACAGCGACATCTTCTGTATTGGACGCTGTTTTTACTGGCGCGAGAAGGGCGCGCAA
>JBIKZM010000092.1:0-6090 GCA_044354735.1 Crocinitomicaceae bacterium | reverse complement strand
CCGTCGAGCCAAGACGTTTCTTTGTGCGTGATAAAAAATTGAGAGCCATTGGTGTTGGGGCCTGAATTGGCCATGGAGAGGATTCCTGGGCCTACATGCTTGAGCGTTGGGTCGATTTCATCGTAAAATTTGTAACCTGGATCGCCAGCACCTGTACCTTGTGGATCACCACCTTGGATCATGAAATCGGCGATCACGCGGTGAAAAGTAAGGCCATCAAAAAATGGTTGAGTGAATGTTTTGTCACCAACCTTGAATTTTCCTTCGGCAAGCCCTACAAAATTCCCGACGGTCATGGGTGTTTTTTGGTATTCTAGTTGACAAACAATAATGCCTTTACTGGTGGTAAAACGCGCATACATACCATCTTCGATTTCGGTGGCGTGCTGTGCATGAAGGAAGCCTGCAAAAGGCAACAAAAGAAGTGTAAAGAGTAATTTTTTCATGGTATTATTTTTCGATATCTAACAATTCAACTTCAAAGATCAGAACGGAATAGGGCTGGATGAGTTCGGTTGGAGAACCAGGGCCGTAGGCCAATTCTTGAGGGATATAAAAGCGGAATTTAGCACCAACGCTCATGAGTTGTACGCCTTCGGTCCAGCCTGGAATAACTGCATTGAGCGGAAAAGAAATAGGTTCTTTGCGCTCTAGTGAGCTGTCAAAAATTTGACCATCGATATTGGTGCCGGTATAATGGACTTTCACGGTAGCACTCGCAGCAGGTTTGTCTCCTCTGCCCTTTTTGAGCACTTCGTATTGCAAGCCACTTGCCGTTACTTGGATTTCTTTTTTCTTGGCGTTTTCCAATAGAAAAGCCTCCCCTTTTTCGCGGTTCGCACGGCCAGCTTCTTTTTCAGCGGCAAGTGCATCTTGGTTAACGGCTTCTTCTGCTTGTTGAACAGCCTGCATCTTTTCTTGAAAATAAGACATGACGCACTGATTGGCTGGGTCTTGAATCAAACTTGGGCGCTGCATCATGGCATCGCTCAAACCTTGTAACAACAAAGAAACGTTGGCCTCTGGGAAATCTTTGAGGACGCTTTGCGCGATGTTTTGCCCCGCTAAATAGCTCACAGAATCTATTCTAGAATTGACTTGGGGGGTCTGGGCATTGACTTGTGTTGTAAACACAATGGTCAAAATAGGAATAATTGTTTTTTTCATCATTATTTAATTTTCGTTTCGGGTATCTGAGCCCCAAAACATTTTGTTTCGGATTGTATCTAAAAAGTTATTGTCTTCGAATTTCACAACGTTGATCATGAATTCTGCTTTGGTGATAGTGACCTTCTCGCCTTGCTTGATATGCTGAGAATGACCGTCTAAAGATAGTAAATAAGAGCGGTCTCGGCCTTCTACTTGCAGAGAAATAGGCATGTGGTCTGGCACAACAACAGGGCGTACGTTGAGATTGTGAGGCGCAATTGGCGTCAGGATGTGCACCTGACAACCCGGGGTAATGATCGGGCCGCCACAACTGAGATTGTAGGCCGTAGAGCCTGTTGGCGTAGCCACGATGAGGCCATCGGCCCAATAAGTATTGAGGAATTTGTCACCGAGATACGCATGCACTTTGATCATGGAAGACGTGTCTTTTTTCTGTAGGGTGAGCTCGTTGAGTGCAAAGTTATCGTCTGAAAAAAGGTCGTTTTCGGTAGCTACTCTCAATAAAGATCTTTTCTGAAACTCGTACTGACCTGCATTGAAACGCTGAAGGGTTTGATCAATCTGATCTTTGGCCAAATTAGATAAAAAGCCCAAACGCCCTGTGTTGATGCCAAGAATAGGGACGCCAGAATCTCTAATGAAGGAAACTGCCTTCAAAAAAGTACCGTCGCCACCGAGGCTGATCATGAGGTCGTAGCCTTTTTGAAGGTCGAGGTGGTTTTCGAAGGTGCTGTAAGTGGTGGTGGTGTGGAATTTCGTACGCAGATGTTGGGCCAGTTCTTTTTCGAGGACCGGTACCCAACCCAAGAGCTCTATACCCTTGAGAAGGTTTTCAAAGACACTTAGGTCTTGCTTGAATATTTTCTTAGCGTAAATAGCGATTCGTTTCATTACATGCTCAAATAATGCATGAGTTCTTGGTAGCGATCTTGGAGCTCACTTGGTTGTTGACTGTCTTGATAGCTGGCCAATACTTGGTAATCATAGCGCTCAAAGGTACGAATAATTGCACTTAAGTTTTGTTGATTGATGCGTAAATTGACCTGAATTTTGGTGCTATCAGGAAGGTAACTCACAAATAAATTCAGGATTTTAGCTTGGTTGCTCTCCACAATTTGGGCAATTTGAGCGAGCGTGTAGTCGTTGGCATTCATCTCAAGAACCAAAACAGAACCTGATTCATTGAGCCCACTGGTATCGGCTAATAATTGAAGTAATTCTTGAGCGCTGATTATGCCTAGGTAATTTTCTTGGCGATCCAAGACGGGCAATACAGTCAGTTTGAAAAGTGCAAAATGTTGCAATAAATCAAAAAGATGCGCATCGGCAAAGGCAAAAGGACGTGGTAAGTGCTGAAATAAGTGGTCGAGGGTTTCTTTGAGACTGGTTTGGTCGAGGAGTTCAGATTCTGAAATAAGCCCCACAAAGTTTCCGTTTTTAAGCACAGGGAGGTGATTGACTTGGAATTCATCCATCCAAAAAAGTGCTTTTTCACCAGTATCTGTATGCAAAAGGGGCGGTATCTGGTCAGAAAGAATATTGGCTGCTCTCATAATGGGCGCAAAATACTAAATTACTTGAATGTTTCGTACTTTTGCTACTCAATTATTGTGCCATGACCAGACTCAGCGTGAATATCAATAAAATCGCAACACTACGCAATGCACGCGGCGGTCAGACACCAAATGTGTTGCAGTTTGCCCTAGATGCCGAAAGATTCGGTGCGCAAGGTATTACCGTCCACCCCAGACCAGACGAACGCCATATCACTACCCAAGATTGCTACAGCCTCCACAATCGTTTACAGACGGAATTCAATATTGAAGGGTATCCAGATGCGCGTTACTTACAACTCATTACCGACCTGCGCCCCGCACAAGCCACTTTAGTACCTGACCCCCCGGGCGTACTCACCTCTAATGCCGGTTGGAATTGTATTGAACAAGCCTCCTTTCTCGAGCCCATCATTGCTCAAATTAAAAATTTAGGAGTGCGCGTTTCGCTTTTTATGGAAACAGATTTGGCTCAAATTGACAAGGCCAAAGTACTTGGCGCAGACCGCATCGAGTTCTATACCGGCCCCTACGCTGAAAACTATGCACGCGATCGATATGCAGCTGTTGAGCCATATAGGCTGGCCGCACTGCACGCCCACGCATTGGGTTTAGGCATCAATGCCGGACACGACCTCAGTTTAGAGAATTTAGCCTTCTTAAAAGCTTCGCTTGTGGCACTAGATGAAGTGTCTATCGGGCATGCCCTTATTGCCGATGCGCTTTATTTGGGCATAGAAAATACCATCCAGCGCTATCTTTATGAATTGCGAGAAGGCGCTTGATGCAACACGCGTTGCGGAAAAGGTATTTCTATGGAGTAGGTTCTGAACAAACGATCAATTTCTAGCCTGATTTCCGACTTGTAATTATTGATATCCCAGCTTTGATCGGCCCAAAACACGAGCTCTAGCTCTAGGCCAGAATCGCCAAAATCGTACAGTCTGACGAATACCGGATGGCTCTTTTTAACTTTAGGGTGCGCTAGCGCGGCTTGTGTAAGCAAGCGTTCAATGAGTGGTATATCTGAGCCGTAAGCGACACTCAACTTGATGGTAAAACACGTTAGCTCTGAGCCATGGCTCCAGTTTTCAATGCGGTCTTGAGTGAGGTGCGTATTGGGAATGATCAGTACGTTGCCCTCTCGGGTCTGAATTTGGGTGGTGCGCACATTGATTTTGACAATTTTGGCCACAATTGAATCATTGCTGACCCCATTGATTTTAGACTTTCCAGAAATTTCAACGATGTCGCCTACTCTCAAATTGCCCTCAAAAAGCAAGACCACCCCAGCAATCATATCTCTAAAGACATCTTGTAGCCCTAGGCCTAAACCCACCAATAAACCTACCGAACTAGTGAGTAAAATCAAAAGATCAATGCCGAGCAACTTGAAGCAAAACAAGATAGAGGCTACGTAAATAAAATACTTGGCCAATTGATTATAGACAAACTCGGTGCCCGCATCGTAATGTTGTTTGCCTTTGAAACGCCGCGCAAAATAGAGTCTCGTGAGGTTGGTGGCAATTTTTGCCCCAAAGAACACGGAAGTAACGATCAGGATATCGGCAAAATCAACTTTAAAACTCTCAAAGGAAAGCAATTTGAATTGTAAAAAATCATTGAAGGTGACATGCCCGTTATTGTAGCGCAAGCTGAGTACCGCAATATAAATAGCTAATAAATAAACGCTCTGACTCACCAATAGCAAGCGTGCCATCTGCTTGGCTTCTAGTTGTAAGTTGACACTTTTGACATAGCCCTTCAAAGCTTTGTGGACCAAACGGCGCAATACCGCTGCGGCCAAAAAGATGAGTAGCAAGAAAATCAGATTCCAAAAACAAATCTTGTAGGGTCCTATGTAGAAAAGGGTTTGTGCAAACATATCAACGGATAAGCGTAATGCCGATTTGCTCTGAAAGGAGCATCTTGACTTTTTCTAGACTGACTAATTCACCAAGTGCCAAAAGGAGGTCTTCGTCTTGTAGGTTTTGATTGCTCAGCTCTTTGCGGATATTTTTAATTTTTTGCTCGACAAAAGCCAATTTAAAGCGGTAGATGACTTGCACGACGGTTTGGTAGAGGTCGTCGGCTTCGGACTTGGTTTGAATTTTATAACGCGCCACCCAATTATGACTCAGTTCTTGCTCTTGAGACTCAATGTCGGCCGCAAATTGGACGATTTCTTGTTTTTCATGGCGCAAAAAATAAGTGGCCTCATACAGCGTATTTTCTTGAAGCACACCATTTTCAAAAATGCGGTAAATCTCTTCGTAAAGCGCATTTTCAAAATGAAGCTCGTCTTTTTGAAGTTCTTGAACAATCAGTTCAATGACACTTGTTTGGGTTTCTGGCTGGCCGGGCTCTTGCCAGATGAGGGCACGCGTACCGTATTTAATCAGGACCCGAACGAGCTCTGCTTCAAAGAGCGTGAGGTCTTCTTCGAAGACGGTACTGGCATGTAAAGATTGTGGTGCAGGTGTTTTGGGCAGCTGGAAGGCATCAAGAGCTGGGTCTTGATAGGTTCTGGCTAAAGCCGACTTGCGCAATTGGAGCAACTCTGACTGAACGATAGACTCGGCGATATCGAATTGCTGGGCCAACTGTTGTACGTAAACCGAGCGGGTAATTTGGTCGGGAATAAGCGAAACAGAATGAACGATATCTTTAATGAGGCCTGCACGTAAAATGGGGTCATTGCCGCCATCGGACAGCAAAATGCCTGCCTTAAAGGAAATAAAATCTTGCTTATGACCAGCGATATACGCACTCAATTCGGCTGAAGACCGAGATTTAGAAAAGGAGTCGGGATCTTCGCCGTCTGGAAATAGGACCACCTTTACATTTAGCCCCTCTTCTAAAATGAGGTCGATACCGCGAAAACTGGCTTTGATACCAGCTGCGTCGCCGTCATAGAGAATAGTGAGGTTTTTGGTGTAGCGGCTCACCAATTTGACTTGTTCTTTGGTGAGGGAGGTTCCGGAAGAGGAGACCACATTTTGGATGCCTGCTTGGTGCATACTGATGACGTCAGTATAGCCTTCGCAAAGCAAACATTCGTTGTATTTAACGATATCGCCCTTGGCAAAATAGAGCCCGTAAAGGATTTCGCTTTTGTTGTAGATGCTGCTCTCGGGAGAATTGAAATACTTGGCTACTTTTTTGTCGGCAAGCAAGGTGCGTCCACCAAAACCCAGCACGCGACCCGAGACACTATGAATGGGGAACAGCACGCGCCCTTTGAAAAAGTCGAAGGTGCGCTCGTCTTTTGATTTAGTGAGGCCTATAGCCTCGAGATAATCTTTGTTGTAGCCTTTTTCGAGCGCTAAATCAGTGAAGGCAGCACCAGTATTGAGGCAATAACCCA
>JBIKZM010000091.1:0-6121 GCA_044354735.1 Crocinitomicaceae bacterium | reverse complement strand
TATGGACCAGGCGAATATGATAGCCGTAATATAGCCAGCGCAATTGCTCTAAGGATTCGGCCTGCTCGAGTGCACATGGGGCCAAACTGGCAAGCTGAGAGAGCACTTCGCTTTTGTAGGCATAGAGACCGATGTGTCGCAACCATGGAAAATCTAAATTTTGAGCGTAGTGCGTGTTGGGGAGGGCGCTGCGCGAAAAATAAATGGCATTGTGGCGGTGGTCTTCAAGTACTTTGATGCGGTTTACATTGATCAAGTCTTCAGGGCTCACGGCCGGATGAACGAGCGTAGCAATTTGAACACTTGGATCGGTAAAAGCGCCCAAAAGTTGGTCGAGTTGAAGACCAGAGACAAGGGGCTCGTCTCCTTGAATGTTGATGATGGTGTCGTGGTCTGCAAAGTGTGTGAGCACCTCTGCACAACGCTCTGTTCCACTTTGGTGATCTGCACGCGTAAGCACAACTTGACCGCCAAAACGACGCACTTCGTCGCAGATGCGTTGGTCATCTGTAGCGACTATGAGTGTGTCCAATAAAGTGGCTTGTTGGGCGCCCTCATAAACCCGCTGGATCATGGACTTGCCTTTCAGGTCGATAAGTGGCTTTCCAGGAAACCGAGAAGAGCCGTAACGTGCTGGAATTACACCAAGTACTTTCATTAAAATTTGGCTTGAAGTTGAATGATGAAATTGCGAGGCGCTTGGATATCGCCCGGGCGAGAAGTGACCTCGGCGTTGAAGAGATTGTTGACAATAAAGGAGATGCGGTATTGCTCTTTGAGTGTGTAGGCAAAGCGCGCGTCAAAAACTAAGTTTCCTTTATTGTAAAGCTGTCGGTAAGCCTTGAGACCGGGTAAAATATAGACTGTTGAGGTGAGTGAGGGGTCGAGGTCGTCTTCAAAGACGCGGTCGATGTTGCGCATGAAACTGTTGTAGCGCATAGAGGCTCCAAAGCTTAACTTTTGATAATTGGCTTCGATATCTGCCTTGGCCAAATGCTTGAAGCGGTATTTGAGCATATTGGTAGTGGTGTCCGAAAAATTGGCCGTGTATTGCGGATTGTTATTGAGTGAAATTGGATTCATGTAAGTGTAACCAATTAACGAGATTACTTCTACTTTACCAAGCTGACCCGAAGAATTGAAAGAGAGGTCAAGGCCCGAAATTCTGGCTTTTTCTGCGTTTTGAGCCTGAAAACCAACCCAGTCGCTGATGTTGTATTGGCCGCTGGTCAAAAATTGAAGGTCTTCAGCTGAGGGGTTGAGTGGGTCGAGCGGTTTTTGTGTGATGGGATTGTAATAAATAAACGAGAACTCCATCATGTTGCTGTATTGATTGACAAAAAAAGCAGCGTCGAGCATGGCCTTCCAGTTGCCAATTTTAAAGCCTTGCTTGATGCCGATCTCGCCAGCCCAACCCATTTCGGGCCGTAGCTCAGGATTCGGAAAAATATTGAGGGCCCCCACAGAAGTTTGGGTAAAGCGCTCTGCAACGCTAGGATAGCGAATCCCTTGTCCAAGGCTCGCACGCAAGTGTGTGTAAGGTTTAAGTGCGTAGTGCAAACCGGTACGCAGTACTGGATAAAATGGTATACTGATGCTGTCTTTGCCGGGAAGCAAAAACTGAGAATCTGGCTTTTGCTGATCCATCTCGAAGTATTCTAAACGCAGCCCTGCACTGAGATCTAGTTTATTTTTGTGGTATTCAAGTTGAGAATAAGCTGCGTAGTTTTGCGAACTATGGTTGCCAAATAACTGGGAATTGACCACGTTTTGAATGGCGGTGAGGCCAGCACTGAGCGTATTTCCTTCGCCAAATTTGCGCTGAAAGGTGTAGTCGGCATAAGAGATGGTGGCCGCATTGCTTTGGGTGGCATTGGAAAGGTTTTCATTGGAGACCCAATACAAACGCGTCTTGAGCTGATGGAGGTTGTTGTGTTGGTCTATGAATTTGGCGTAAGGATCTAAGAACAAGCGCTGGCCAAAATTGTAGCTGACGGTAGATGCCCCGGCGGTGGTGTCGCCGTAACCGCTGGGTGTGTAGCCCAAGGAATCGCTCTGCCAAATCAAAAAACTTCCCGTTTTTTGAACTTGGTAGTTGTAACCTAGGCCAGCTTTTAGGCGCTTGTCTAAGATGGCCTTGGCATACAGCGTACCCGAAACGCGCGCCCTGAATTCGGACTCGCCAAGTCGGTAGCCGTCGTTGTGGTAGCCGGTAGTGGAGAGCGTATAACCAAAACGCTTTTTGAGGGCGCTATGAAACACTTCTAATTGTTGGTTCATAGGAGGAGTAGACCACCATTGGAGCGAACTGCGGCGAGGCGCGCCATATAGACCATATTGCACTTTTACTTTGGTAACGGGGACAAGCGTGGGTTCTTTTTCGGCAAGAGCAATAACGCCGTTGAGCGCTCCACTTCCGTAAAGTACCGACGCAGCACCTTTCATGACCTCAACCTGGCTGGCTTGTTCCATTGGAATGGCATTCCATTGGGTGTCACCGGCGTAGCCAGACAAAAGCGGCATGCCATTCCACAGCAACAGCACGCGGCTCCCTGTGCCGTAAGCAAAGCCGGAGCCGCCGCGAATAGAAACTTGGCCATCCATAGTATAAACACCCGGTGTTTGGTCAACGGCTTGCTCTAAGTCAGTAATGCCTTTGTTGTCGATGAGCTGTGGTCGCAAGATTTCCATTGACACCGGAATTTCTTCTATGGCTTGGCGGCGCTTGCCCGCACTCACCACTACATTTTTTTGTTCTTGAACTTGTGCTTGAAGTGCCACTCTTAAGGTAGCCGCCTGCACCTCGTTGATTGTGATGGTATCTGGGATATAAAACGGCGCCTTGACGATGACTTCAAAGGGGAAAGCACGCTGCGGAATGGCAATTAGGCCATTCTTACTTTTGATAGGGGCGCTGCCTTTGATTACGGCAAAGGATTCTTCTAAGCGCGCATTGGTATTTGCATCCACGACTTCAATTTGGAGCAATTGCGCCCAACTAGTAGCACTTCCGAGTAGCAAAAATAGGATGAGTAAACGCATGTAGTAGACTTATAGGTTCTATGCGAAATTAAGAGAATTTAGCGACTTTTGTATCCGTATTTTTACAGAACATACTGTAATTGAACGACAAAATTTCTCGGCGCCTGAACCGCCCCTGGCCTGGTTACGTATTCTGCATTCGTGAAATTGTTTAAAATGAGGTTGCACTTGAATTGCTCGGAAAAAGCGTAATTAATGCGCAAATCAAAAACCGGAACGCCTTTATTGAATTGAGCGCGATACTGCTCCATGCCTACCAAAATCTCGGTATCGATGATGCCCTGTTCAAAAGCCAAGTCAATATTGCGCATGTATGAATTGTAGCGTCCAGACAAGCCAATGCCGAAGTTTTTATAATTGAGTTCGATGTCTGCCTTGGCGAGGTGCTTGAAGCGGTATTTGAGCATAGAACCCGTTGTGTCTGAAAAAGTAGCCAAATAGGAAGTGTCTGAATTGAGGCTCAAGGGATTCATATAAGTATACCCTATCAAAGTGAGCACTTCTATCTCTCCTATTTTACCTGAACTGTTCATCGAAAACTCAATTCCTGTAATGCGCGCGCGTTCCGCATTTTGCGCCTGAAAACCGACCCAATTATAAAGGTAATTCAGCGCCGAAGGATTGGTGGTTTGCAAGAACGCCATGGTATCGGGTTTGAACACACCAAAAGCAAATTCTGTCATGTTGTCGTAGGCATTGATAAAGCCTGCTACATCGAGCAGCGCCTTCCAATCTCCCACAACCACAACTTGTTTGAGCCCTAATTCAGCAGCCCAACCGCGCTCGGCAAGCAAATCGGGATTTTGAAAAATGCGCAAGCCTCCAACGCTGGTAGAAATATACCGCTCTGCTACGGCCGGAAAACGAATGCCCTGACCAAAAGAAGCGCGCAGATGGGTGCTTTTGCGCAGCGCGTAGTGCCCGCCAAAGCGCACAACGGGATAAATAGGCAGCGTTTGACCTCCCCAGTTGTAATTGGTTTCGGGCGTTTCATTGTTGAGCTGACAGTATTCGAGCCGTAAGCCAGCTTGTAAATCGAGTTTTCCTTTAGACCACTCTGTTTGTTGATACAAAGAAAAATTCTTACTCAGGTGATTTCCAAAAATATAACTGGTTACCTGACTAATATTAGATGTGGCGCCAAAAGCAAAGTCAAAATGATTCTTTTTCTTGGTCGCCTGGTAATCGGCATAATACATTTGCCCCAAAGAAGCGTCTACAAGCGCAGTTGAAGAACCTGTTGTGGTGAGGTAGTAGCGTGTTCTGAGCGCATGTTTGACCTTATTTTTTGAAACGTATAGCAAATAAGGATCGAGGCTCAAACGCAGTGCGCGCTGTTCACTGAGTGTGTTTTCTAAAGCTTGTAAGCACATTGAATCATTGCGCCACAAGATAAAAACGCCTTCTTCTTGCGCCTGTACATGAAAAGAAAGCCCAGCTTTGAGTTGAGGGATTTTTTTTGAAAAATAGGCATAAGTGCCGTGGATGCGTGCGCGCATTTCGTGATCGCCCTCGCGGTAACCTTTATCTCTGAATGCATTGACGCCAAGTGTAAAAGCGTGGTTGTCTTTGCGCTTGGCTGCATATACATCGATCAGCTGAAAAGTAGGAGGTGCGCCCCACCATTTCATGCTCGGTCTGGGTGGGTTGCCGTAAATTCCATTTTGGACTTTGAATGAAAATGTACCATCGAGCGGCGCATCTTTTTCATTCATGGCAATAATTCCATTGAGCGCTCCACTTCCGTATAGCACAGACGAAGCGCCTTTAATGATTTCAATTTGCTCGGCGTGTTCCATCGGGACAGCAGACCATTTGACATCGCCAATGTCGGGTGAGAGCATCGGAACGCCATTCCAAACAAGCAAAACCCGACTTCCTGCACCATAAGCATAACCTCCCCCACCTCGAATGGAAACCTGACCATCCATGGTAAATACTCCCGGGCTTTGGTTAACGGCTTGTTCGAGATTGGCCAAACCTTTGTTGGCAATGAGTGAAGGCCGCAGTACTTCCATAGAAATAGAGACGTCTTCAATATTCTTTTCAAAGCGTGCTGCACGCACATAAACGGCTTTTTCGTCTTTGGTTTTCAGCCGCAGGCTATCCTTATTGAGGTCTTGCGCGAAGAGGTATATCGGGGAAAAAAACAGGTAAAGTGTCGTAAATTTTACTGAATGCATTGCTGTTTGTTCGGTCTAATTTTACCCGAAGCTACTAAAAAATGGAACACTCAGACCAACTCTATCAAATTGCGTTCTCACAACTGCACGGCATTGGCCCTGTTCGTGCAAGACGCATCTTAAAACTGCTCAGCCACCCGCGCGATTTCTTTGAGCTCAATTACGCTGCTTTACAACAGCTCACAAGTATTCCAATTGCACAACTCGAAAAAACGGAAAGAACCAATGCCCTTTGGCGGGCGCAAGGTCAACTTCCGTATTTAGCACATGAAAACCTCAGCTATCATTTCATCACTGACCCCACCTATCCCGAACGCCTGAGGCACTGCAGCGATGCGCCGCTAGGTTTGTTTTATCGCGGCTCAGCGCCGAGTTGGCAACAACCAAGGTGCATCGCAGTGGTAGGAACCCGCCAGCAAACAGCTTATGGTCAAAACCTCGTTGAAGAATTCCTCGCTGGTTTACCCAAAGATATTGTGGTCATCAGTGGTTTGGCATTAGGTGTAGATGCCAATGTCCACCACCAATGTCTACAACAACAATTACAAACCATTGGCGTATTAGGGCATGGCATCGACCGCATTTATCCTTCGAGTAACCGCAAACTGGCCCTTCAAATGATCGAGCAAGGTGGGCTTATTTCAGAGTTTTTAATTGGCACCAAACCAGATCGCATGCACTTTCCGATGCGCAACCGCATCATTGCAGGTTTGGCCGATGCAGTGGTAGTTATTGAAAGTAAGAAAAACGGCGGATCTTTGATTACAGCCGAACTCGGCAATGACTATAACCGTGAGGTCTTTGCCTTTCCTGGGCCTATTCACCAATTGCAATCGGAAGGCTGCCATGCGCTCATTAAAAACCAACAAGCGCATTTACTCACTTCTGCTCAAGAT
>JBIKZM010000090.1:0-6147 GCA_044354735.1 Crocinitomicaceae bacterium | reverse complement strand
GCTCACCTTTGGTGCATTGGTACAAGATCAAATGCCAGGTTATGAAGCCTTCAAGGTACAAATGGGCTTACAATATGGCTCTAGACTTCCCTACGGACCACCCGATTTTACGCGCTACAAAGACACCTTGCGCATGCGTTCCTATTTTAGAGTAGACCTCGGACTATCTTATGATTTGTTGCACAATAAAACCGAAATCAAACAAGGTAAAAAGGGCTGGCAGCAGCTCGACCAAGCTTTGATATCTTTGGAAATTTTCAATATTTTGGGAGTCAATAACGTGCTATCCAAGCAATGGGTACAGGACGTGCAAGGCAAGTTTTATTCGGTGCCCAACTACCTCACCCAACGCCTTTTCAATCTGAAATTTAGCGTAGCCTTTTAGTCAGTTTAGGCTCGGTGCAAATAAGAAACGATTTGGCGAAACCAAAGCTGTTTTGACCGCGTACATCACGATACCTGCCGTATTTTTAACGCCTAATTTGGCCATGATGTTTTTGCGGTGGGTGTTAACGGTATGCTTGCTCAAAAATAAGATTTCGGCAATTTGTTCGTTGGTCTGGCCCTCTGCAATGAGGGTAATGATTTCGTTTTCACGCTCGGAGAGCACCACAGGCCCGCAACTGAACTCATCGGTGTTGAGCCCCGAGAGGTCTATATTGGCTCTTTGGATGGTTTCTAGGATTTGGCCACAGAAAAACTGCTTGCCCTGGGCAGTTTCTTTGACAGCGTCAATTATTTCAGCGAGTTCACAGTCTTTTTTGACATAGCTCGTCACCCCTGATTTGAGGGCATCTATCAAAATAGGGGCGTGCTGCGCTACGGTAATGGCCACAAAACGCACATCTTTGTATCTCGCAAGTGCTTTGGGTACGATGTCAATGCTGAAGCCCTGAGCTGTGAAGTCAATGAGTACAACATCGGCGCCAAAGGTTTTGAGTTGAGCCATGAGCTCGTCTTGGTTTTTGGCTTCGCCAACTATATGAATGCCCTTGTGGGCGTTCAAGATGGTTCTTAAACCCAAAAGAATAAGCTCATTGCTATCGGCGAGAATGACTTGCATCTTATTTAGAATAATTCTAGACGAAGTTACATTCAAATTTCATTTTTTCGCTCATAGTACGTACTTTTTTTTCTCTTGACGAGCAAAGTTGTATCGAAGCACACAAATTTGAGAATAAGCACCTAACTTTGCTTTATGAACACGGAAATTGGCACCGACCTTTTCAAAGCCCTTGATTTCATTCAAAGCGGAAAAACCGTTGCTGTACCAACCGAAACAGTATATGGCTTGGCAGCCGATGCCAACAATGAAGAGGCCGTTTTGAGTATTTTTGAAGCAAAGGGACGGCCTACCTCCAATCCGTTGATTTTACACTTTGATACGCTTCAAACCGCCCTGCCTTACACCACTTCTTTTCCAGCGATCTTTGAAGCACTTTACCATACTTTTTGCCCCGGGCCACTCACTTTTGTTGTACCCAAAAGCAGTTTGGTGAGCAGCCTCATTACTGGGGGCCAAGAGACCGTAGCGCTGCGCTTCCCTAAGCATCCGTTGCTGCAACAATTGCTGCAAAAGTTGGGTATTCCGCTTGCGGCACCTAGCGCAAATTTGTACGGTCAACTCAGCCCCACCACAGCGGTACATGTCCAAACTCAATTAGCTGGTCGCATTCCTTATATTCTCGATGGAGGAAATTGCGAGGAAGGTTTAGAATCCACCATTATTGGCCTAATAGACGAACAAGTCGTTGTTTACCGCTATGGCAGCATTACGCCAGAAGCGCTGTCCGCGCTGTTGGGCTACCTCCCCGAGGCCAAAACAAATGCAGATGGGGCAGTGCTCACTAGTGGAATGGTCAAGCACCATTATGCCACCCAAACACCACTCTTTTTGGGTGCCAAGCCAGCACGCGAACAAGATCTTGCACTGCAAATTTCTCTTCAACAAGACCCAAATATCGGCGGCCCTCAGCTTGCCTTGAGCACCAATGGCTCCATGATAGAAGCTGCCCGAAACTTGTATGCTACGCTGCACCAAGCGGACGCCCTTGGGCTACAGAAAATTTATGTAGCGCCTTTTCCGAATGAAGGATTGGGCCGCGCCATGAACGATCGCTTGATGAGGGCTGCTGCAAAGTTTTCTCAGGTCTAAAATAGTGAAAGGAAAGACCGAAAATAAAGGCTAAAAAGTGAAGCCAAAAAAAAGGCCCCAAATTGGAGCCTTTCAAATATGATGATTGCCGATTTGCAATTATTTCATGTGACGACCGTAACGGTTTTTGAATTTGTCGATACGACCTGCGGTATCCACGAACTGCGCAATACCCGTAAAGAAAGGGTGTGACTTGTGAGAGATATCCAGCTTTATTAGTGGGTATTCGGTGCCGTCTTCCCATGTGATGGTTTCTTTTGTTTCTGCGCAAGAAGGACAAATAAACGCGTACTCGTTTGACATGTCTTTAAATACGACTGGACGGTAATCTGATGGGTGGATCTCTTTTTTCATTGGTATTACTTTTCGAAAATGGATTGCAAAGATAGCTATTTCTTCTTGAAAAACAAGAAAATCAGCCCCGAAACGAAAAAAATGTAATTTCGTAACGAATTTACTGCTTTTTATGCACCCTGCGTCAGAACCCGCTTTGTCTTACCTTGAACTCAAGGACAACCGTTTGCACTCTATTTTAGAGCTCACAAACGCCATCAATGCAAATATGGCAGTAGAACAGCTCTATCGTATCTTCACCTTTATTCTCAAGGAACAACTGCACTTCAGCCGCTTTGCCCTTTTGCACCAGCAAGAAGAATGGACGCTCGCTGCCAAAAGTGGCTACAAACGCAAAATTGACGCTGAAGAATTGGCGCTTCAACTGGCTCGCTTCAGAGAAATCACCTTAGTCGAATCGTCAAATAGCGCTTTACTGCAAGACTTCCAGGCAGTCATACCGATCTATCACCAAGACCGCCCTTTAGCCTATTTAATTTTAGCGACGCAAAGTAAAACGGAGTCTTTAGAACCCGCGCACTTCTCTTTTGCCCAAACTCTGACGAATATCCTGACGGTAGCCCTCGAGAACCGCAAATTGAGTGCACAAAATGTGATCAAAGAGCAGATCTCTAAAGAACTGGAACTGGCCTCTGAAATGCAAAAATTGCTCTTCCCGCAAGAATTGCCCTCCAATAAAAAGATGGATATCTCGGGCCGCTATATTCCGCGACACGCCGTCGGTGGCGACTTCTATGATTTTATACCCCTCGGCGACGAAGAATATATCATTTGCATTGGTGATGTAAGTGGCAAGGGCATTACCGCTGCGCTGCTGATGGCTAATTTTCAGGCCACCATCCGAACACTTTTCAAATACCAGCGTTTTGAGTTGACCTTTTTAATGGAGGAGCTCAATAAACTCGTGATGAAAAATGCCAAGGGCGAAAAATTCATTACGTTTTTTATCGCGCATTACAATGCCTATACGCGGCAGTTACAATATGTCAATGCGGGTCACAACCAACCGTTTATCTTGAGCGGCAAAAACACAACACTTCTGACCGATGGTTGTATTGGTTTAGGTATGCTAGACGAACTTCCTTTTGTACACGTTGGCAAAATGCAAATGCAAGCAAAGTCGACAATGGTACTCTTTACCGACGGCGTAGTTGAACTCGAAAACGAAAGAGGTGCGCAGTTTGGGGTAGAACAACTCATCAAGCAAGTACGCTCTTTCTCTACACTCAAAATGGAAGACATGAACGACATCATTTTCTCCAAATTAGAGGATTGGAAAGGAAGCCTCCCCTACGTAGACGACACCGCGATCTTTAGTTGCAAATTCTTTTGAACAGAACTTTTAGAAAGCCCATTTGAGCGAAAATAAATGGGTAAAGTACCCTTCTCCACCAAGACCCAGACGCGTAAATGCGTAGTCGATGGTCCAGTTTTGGAGCACCACCCCGGCTCCCAAGTGCGGCTGAACACCCAGCTTTTGCTGCTCATCGAAGTCTAAGTAATATTGGAATTGAGATACCCCGGTGCGGAGTATTAATTTTTGATCGTAATTGAGGTAAAGGCCTGCTCTCGGATCTAGGGAAAAAACGTTTCCAGATAAAAGTGTGTTGCGTTGGCCATCTGACGTGATTTCTGCATTCAATTGCCCCCCGAGTTCATATTTTTCATTCTTGAGTGGCAACTTGCCCGCGAGCCCCAAAACAATTCTTGGGAGCATTTGCTCGATGCCATTTTGAGGCAGGTCATTGTTGGTTTCTAGCAAGGTGGCTTGCATTTCGGGGCTCAGGTTATAAGTCCAGGCGCTGAATGTACTGGTGGCATCGCGCAAACTGAGGCCCGCCGACCAATATTTACTTGGGCGATACTGCAGCCCTGCATCAAAACCAAAACCGTAGGCTTTGGCAAAATTACCGATGTGGCGATACAGCACTTTTGCACTTACCCCAACACTGAGGTGCTGCACACGCGTGGCTTTGCCGATGGAACCAATTAGGGCGTAATCAGCGCTGTTAAAAGTCTGGAGCTGACTGTAATCTATGTTTCCTTGATTGTCTATCAATTGGGTGGTGTTGTAGATGTTGTCTACACCGAGTCTGATCATGTTGAGCGCCACAACAGTTTGCGCGGCTACCCTTCGAGAAACCCCAAGGTGATCAAAAGCGGCCAAGCCACCGAAATAAGAGGCGTGCATTAAGCCAATTTCGGTTGCTTTCTCCTGCTGCAGCAAACCCGCCGGATTCCAAACGCCTGCGTGCATCCCCTGGACGTCGGCAACTACAGCCGAACCCATGCCGATCGCGGCGGCGCCCACACCCATATTGAGGAATTCATTGGCGTATTTAGGATTGAAATCTTGGGCGAAGACCTGAGAAAGGCCGCACAAGCCAATAAACAAAGTGCTTTTGATTGAAATCATGGTACAAAAACTCAAAATTGCACAAAAAATTGTGTTTAATAGGTACTTTTACAAAAAACGCATACATGTTTGGTCTGGCTAATCTCATCACCTCCTTTAACCTGCTCGGCGGCATCTGCTCAATCATATTTAGTTTGAGCGGCCGGCTCGATTGGGCTGTTTATGCGCTCGCCATTTCCGCACTGCTCGATTTCTTAGATGGCTTTGTGGCGCGTTTTACCAAAACCAACGGCTTCCTGGGTAAGCAACTAGATTCGTTGGCAGATCTCGTGAGTTTTGGCGTAGCGCCAGGCATCTTTATGTTTGTCATGATCATTGTGGGGATAGACCCAAGTGGCTTGCTCAAAAATGCCGATGGCGTCCAAACCTATGGCGGTGTGGCACAAGAATATGTTGTGGCACAGCTCATCGATTGGAAAGCAGCCTTCTTCTATGGGCGCAACAATACTTACAATGCCTCTATTCAATTTCTACCCTTTCTCGCCCTTATCATTCCCTTTTTTGCGTTGTTTCGCTTGGCAAAATTCAATATTGACGAGCGTCAGACCGATAAATTTATTGGTGTGCCAACCCCTACCGCCACCATATTCTTTGCGTTTTTTCCACTATATTTCTGGTATGAGCTTCCAAACTGGAGCCATCAGTCTGGTTTTATTTACGCACTTTTTGATTGTTACACCCTTAGCGTTATTGCTGTATTATTTGCCGTATTGATGGTCGTTGAGCTGCCCTTATTAGCCCTCAAATTCAAAACTTTTAAGTGGCAAGACAACCAATATCGCTACCTTTTACTCCTCATTTCGTTGATAAGTATTCCGCTATTTTTGGTTTGGGCCATTCCAATAATTGTAATTTTGTATCTGATTTTATCCATCATTGAACATATTCAATTCAAAAAACATGAAATTCAAAGCTGAAATCGACGTCATGCCTTTAGATGCGCTTCTTGACCCCCAAGGCAAAGCCGTAACCAATTCCATGAAAAACATCGGCCTTGCCGAAATCGACGGCGTCCGCATCGGTAAACACATCCGCCTTTTTGTAGAAGCAGCCAACATGGCAGAAGCCGAACAAAAAGTAGATACAGCCTGTAAACAAATGCTAGCCAACCAAATTATGGAAAGCTACCATTTTGTCCTTACTGAAGCTTAATCGCATGTCCAAAGGTTTCAGGACCTTCCAACCTGCGCAAAACACCTGGAATTCCCACTTGTATTTTCCT
>JBIKZM010000089.1:0-6150 GCA_044354735.1 Crocinitomicaceae bacterium | reverse complement strand
CGTATTCTTCTGCCGTGAGTAAGTCTAGTTTGCGTGCCGTTTGTTGGATGCCGTAATAACCGTTGTATTCCATGCTCGGCTTGCGGTTAATGGCGCCATTTTTAGTTTCTACGATAATGACGCCATTGGCAGCGCGTACACCGTAGATACCTGCGGTGGCATCTTTAAGTACGTTAATAGATTTGATATCAGATGGGTTGAGGGCGTTGAGGCCCTCGGAGTCATAGACGACGCCATCTACCAAAATAAGCGGATCGTTATCACCAAATGTAGATAAACCCCGGATGCGGATATTCGAAGAACCACCCGGAGAGCCAGAATTGCTCGATACCGTAACCCCTGAAACCTGGCCTTGAAGGGCTTGGTCCATGCGGGTCATGTTCATTTTTTCGATGTCTTCACCCTTTACTTTTGAGGTGGCACCGGTGAGTTCTTTGGTTTTGGAGGTGCCGTATCCTACTACCACTACATCTTTGGTGTCTTGTGAAATTTCTAATAATACTACCGTTAAATTGGACTTGCCAGCAAGCGGAACTTCTTGTTTTTGGTAGCCCATGGCACTAAAAATGAGTATTTCATTGGAAGGGTCAGTAACGCTTAGCTGAAAAAACCCTTTGCCATCGCCCAAAAACGGTTTGCTATTGCTTTTCACTGTGATTTTCACATATGGAATAGCCTCCGAGCGTTCGTTCAAAACGGTTCCGCTGATGGACTGCCCATAGACTTGCGCGACACCTATGCTACATAGTAGTGCCATGACGAGTTTTCTGATCATGTTGTATTTAGTTTTAGAGTGGATAAATATAAGCAAAAATTAAATTATTGTACAAATAACAATAAGTTTTGTTAAGTGCCATAAAATCAGACTTATATAAAATAAGAAACGGAGACACTCCTCTCCGTTTCCTTGATTATTAACCTGTTTAACGCCCTTCAATGAGTGAAAGCGATACCCGAAGATACAAACATTATTGTAAAAAATACAATAAGTAAAATTATTTTACATTTTGAAGCTGTATTCGTTTGCTAGCAAACGTTGTTGGTAGGTGTCGCGGTCAAAGATGAAAAGTTTGGCCGGGCGGTGTTTGACGTTCTTTTGTTTTTCATTGAGCGCAATAAGAGGAATATTCTTGATTTTTTTTCTGAAATTGGCTTTGTCCATTTCTTGCTCGAAAGCAAATTCATAGAGCTGCTGAAACTCATTGAGCGTAAAGCGCTCTGGCAATAAATCAAAACAAATGGGTTCTGTTTGCAGCTTTTGCTTGAGCATTTCGTAGGTGCTTTCCAGGATGTGGTTGTGGTCAAAAGCTAAAGTGGGCATTTCATTGAGCGGCACCCAACTGATGTCATCCGCCCAAGAAGAGGCTTTCACCTGAAAATCTTCGATGCGCACCAATGCAAAATGTGCAATGGTAATGACGCGCCCTTGCGGGTGTCTTTTTGGGTGCCCAAAAGATTGAGACTGGTGCATTTGGATATGATCCAAGCCCGTGAGTTCTTTAAGGATGCGTTCTGCCGCGACTGGTAAATCTTCGTCGGGGTAGACTAAATCACCGGGAATAGCCCAAAAGTTTTCGTAGGGCTCCATGGCCCGCTTGATCAGTAGTGCCTTGATTTGCCCAGCTTCATAGCCAAATATAATGCAGTCTACAGAAAAGGCTGCAGTAAAAAAGTCGTGAAATTCTATTTTGTACATTCCCATTAGTGGCCACTTTTTGTGGTTTCAAAGGTATCAATTCCTTTGCTTTTGAGGATACTTGAGCTGCGAATAGCAAAATAAATAAGGTAAGCGAAGCACACAACCCCAACCCAATAAGATTGTTGGATACCCAAAAGGCTGTTGTCTGAGAGCCAGCCTTGCGTCACAGAAATAACGCCACCGCCCATAATCATTAAGATCATCAAGCTAGAGGCTATATTGGTTTTTGTTCCCATCCCCGCAATACCGAGTGTAAAAATACAGGGCCAAAGGGTACTGCAAAATAAACCGACAGAAATAAAGGCAAAGACACTCACGTATCCCGAACTGAAAATACCAATAATGAGGGCTAATGAGCCGAGCGAAGAATAGAGAATGATTTGGCGCACAGGATTGCCATTAGAAATGAAGTCGGCTGCAATGAGCACGAATACCAGTCCAATATAAGGCATAAAGGAGGAAACATCCGAACCGCCGATGGTATTGGCAAGCGCAAAAATACCAAACGCCACCAAAGGCAAGAAAATACCCATCACGCGATTGAAAACTTTTGATTTTTCGAATACGCCGGCAGCCGAAGCCCAGCGCCCGATCATCATGCTGGCCCAAAACAAAGACACAAATGGAGCCACTTCACTTTCGCTCTTGCCCAATTGTTGTTTCATGAATTCTGGCAAATTGCTTTGCGTGGCGACTTCAACACCCACGTACAAGAAAATAGCAATCATGGCTAAGATGACTTGCGGTTCGCGAAGGGTGCTCAAGAGCTGGCCGGGTTCATTTTGATTCTCTTCGCCAATTGAGTCTGGAACGGAGGAAAATTTAAAAAACAATGCCGCCAAAACAAACGTTGCACCCAAAATAATGTAGGGCATTTGCACTGCCGTTAAGTCTAGAGTGGTGTCTCCTTTTGCGAGGCCACCAAAAATGGCGTAAGAAAGAATGACGGGGCCAATTGTGGTGCCGAGGTTATTGATGCCTCCTGCCATGCTCAAGCGCGCATTACCTTTTGCAGGATCACCCATTTGAATGGCCAAGGGGTTGGCTGCAGTTTGTTGTAAAGAAAAGCCTAGACCAACAATAAATAAACCCCCAAGTAATAGTGGAAATGAACCGCCGTTGGCAGATGCAGGAATAAAAAGAAGCGTACCTGCTGCAGAAATGAGTAAGCCAAGGGCAAGGCCATTGCGGTAACCAATTTTATTTAAGATGTCTTGCTTAAGAGCGCCTGAAATGCCAAAATAAAGTAAAGAACCAACCGTGTAAGCCACATAGAATGCAAATTCGATCAGCTGAGACTGTAATTGGGAGAGGGTGAGTGCTTTCTTAAAAACGGGAATCAAAATGGAATTAGAAGCGGCTACAAAGCCCCAGAAGAAAAAAATGACAATGAGTGTCCCGAAGGCGCTGTAATTTGTTTTTTGCATGGCAATCGTTTAAGTTTTGGTCCAAATTACAATAATTTGGTTTTAACCGACGTGTTGCTGCGTAATTTTTTCTTGGTTGAGTTTAAAAATTGTAGAGATAGTCTGGATAATAGACTGGGCATCAAAGCCGCAGTCGGCCCAGAGTTCTTCTTGGGTGCCGTGGTGAATGTATTCGTCTGGAATACCTAAGCGAATGACCTCTGCTTGGTATTTTTGATCCACCATAAATTCGAGTACTGCAGAGCCAAAACCACCCATGAGGCAGCCGTCTTCTACGGTAAGCACTTTGCTGAATTTACTGAATATTTCGTGTAAGAGAAGGGTGTCTAGGGGTTTGACAAAACGCATGTCGTAGTGGGCAATTGATACCCCTGAGCCTTTGAGCGCTTCGATTGCTTTTTGGGCAAAATTGCCTGGGTGGCCAATGGTGAGAATAGCGATGTCTTCGCCAGCCGTTACTTTGCGGCCTTCGCCAATTTTGATTGCTTTAAATGGTGTTTTCCATTCGGTCATGACGCCATTGCCGCGCGGGTAGCGAATAGAGAAGGGGCCTTGATTGGGCAACTGTGCGGTGTACATGAGGTTGCGCAGTTCTTCTTCGTTCATAGGGGCTGCTACAACCATGTTTGGAATCATGCGCATATAAGCGAGGTCATAAGCACCGTGGTGTGTTGCGCCATCAGCACCTACCAAACCTCCGCGATCTAGGCAGAAAACTACGTTGAGGTTTTGGATAGCAACATCGTGCAAGACTTGGTCAAAAGCGCGCTGCATGAACGTAGAGTAGATGTTGCAAAATGGCACGAGTCCTTGTGTGGCGAGGCCAGCACTGAAGGTAACGGCGTGCTGTTCGGCAATGCCGACATCAAACGCGCGCTCCGGCATGGCTTGCATCATGATATTGAGCGAGCAGCCCGAAGGCATGGCAGGCGTTACACCCATGATTTTATCGTTCTTTTCTGCGAGCTCAACAATGCTGTATCCGAATACATCTTGGTATTTGGGTGGCTCTGGAGATTTAGGAACAATTTTGACGATTTCGCCGGTTTCTTTATTGAATACACCTGGCGCATGCCATTTGGTGGGGTTGCCTTCTTCCGAAAATTTATAGCCGGCACCTTTTCTGGTGACGCAATGCAAGATTTTCGGACCCGGGATGTCTTTGAGGTCTGCCATTACTTTGGCAAGCCCAATGACGTCGTGGCCGTCTACAGGGCCAAAATAGCGGAAGTTAAAGGCCTCAAAAAGGTTGGATTGCTTTAAGAGCGTGCCTTTGAGTGCGTGAGATACTTTTGAAGCAATGGTTTGGGCGTCTGGGCCAAATTTGGAGATTTTCCCGAGTAATTTCCAGACTTCGTCTTTGACCTTATTGTAGGTATGAGAAGTGGTGATGTCTGTGAGGTATTCTTTGAGGGCGCCAACGTTGGGGTCAATAGACATGCAGTTGTCATTGAGAATAACGAGTAGGTTCGCGTCTTTTTCAAAGCCGGCGTGGTTGAGACCTTCAAAAGCCAAGCCTGCGGTCATGGCGCCATCGCCGATAACTGCGATGTGCTGACGCTGGGTTTCGCCTTTGTAGTGGTTGGCAACAGCCATGCCTAAAGCGGCAGAAATAGAAGTGGAAGAGTGACCCACACCAAAGGTGTCGTATACGCTTTCGGAACGTTTTGGAAAACCAGAGATACCACCTTTGAGGCGGTTGGTGTGGAATTTTTCTCGGCGTCCGGTCAGAATTTTGTGGCCGTAGGCCTGGTGCCCGACATCCCACACGAGTTGGTCTTCGGGGGTATTGAAAGCATAGTGTAGTGCAACGGTAAGCTCAACAACACCCAAAGAGGCACCAAAGTGTGAGTTGCCGATTTCAGAAATGACATCGACGATATATTGACGTAATTCTTGGGCAACTTGAGGGAGTTGTTCTTCTGTGAAATGCGCGCGTAGGTCGCTCGGTACAGTAATTTGGGAAAGATAAGGGCCGGGCTTGTACGGGTGATTTGACATATAAACAAAGTTAAGCGTTTCGGTAGGAATTAAAACACCCAAACGTAGAAAATGTTCGATTCGTATGCGCTACTGCTTTTTGAGATTGTTTTTTTCCAAAGCAAAGGCAAAAAGCACAAATCCAACAACGAACAGATTGTGCATAAAGTGATTGAGTATGTTTTTGCTGAATTGGATGTTGCTTCCTAACCAGTACAGAATAAGGCTCAAGCCTAAATACAAAAAGAACTTTTTGAGGTTATACGGAATAGGAAAGTGGCGCTGCCCGAGCCAGTAAGAAAGCAGCATTTGGATTGCATACACAATGAGCGTGGCCCAAGCGCTTGCCATGTATTGGTATTGTGGGATGTAATAGACGTTGATCGCAATGGTGAGCAGTGCGCCAATAATGGTAATGTAAGCGCCGTATTGGGTCTTGCCGCTGAGCTTGTACCAAATACTTTGGTTGTAATAAATGCCCAAAAACACATTGGCCAATAATAAGATGGGCACTACTTTCAAGCCTTCCCAATAGGCTTCTTTTTGGATGAAATGCTTGAAAATATCAAGATTAAGGCTGACCAACAAAAACACGGCACAAACCATGGCCACAAATACGTTCATGATGCGCACATAAACCGTATTGCGGTCTTGGTTTTGCATTTGCTTGAAAAAGAAGGGTTCTGCAGCGTAGCGGTAGGCTTGCAAAATAATGGTAACGAGCATGGCCAGTTTGTAGCAAGCGCTGTAAATACCCACTTGTGACTCTGCATAGTTCAAGGAGTCTGGTATGGCTGGGTCGTAGAGGATGTGCTTGAGTAAAATGCGGTCGAAGGTTTCGTTGATGATGCCAGCAAAACCTGCAATGACGAGCGGAATCGCGTAGCGCCACATGCGCTTGTAAAGGCTCCAGTCACGGATAAAAAGCACTTTAAAGATGCTGTCGTAAAGCAAAAGCGGCTTGGCCAAAGACGAAATGAGGTTGGCTAATAGGATAAACAAGATGCCCTCTTCGGGGCGTTCGGCACTGAAAAAGAAGACCAT
>JBIKZM010000088.1:0-6151 GCA_044354735.1 Crocinitomicaceae bacterium | reverse complement strand
AAGAACAAAAAGAAAAAATTCATCAAAAAATAAAGCATGGCTTCTTTTGAAATTTATGGTGGTAAACCACTCAAAGGTGAAATCATTCCGCAAGGTGCAAAAAACGAAGCCCTACAGGTGCTTTGCACGCCACTATTGACATCAGAAAAAGTCACAATCTCAAATGTTCCCGACATTGTCGATGTCAATAAACTTATTGCCCTTCTTCAAACGATGGGTGTCAAAGTAGAAAAAGTAGAAAAAGGAACCTATATTTTTCAGGCCAAAGAAATCGATCTTTCTTACCTCGAAACCGAAGATTTCAAAAAGCGCGCATCTTCTTTGCGCGGCTCCATCATGATTGTTGGCCCATTGCTCGCACGTTACGGCCGTGGCTTTATTCCAAAGCCAGGCGGAGACAAAATTGGCCGACGCCGTTTAGACACCCACTTTGAAGGCTTCGCCCTGTTGGGTGCTAAATTCAACTACGACGCCGGTGAGCATTTCTATTCTGTAGAGGCTGCCAATCTCAAAGGTACTTTTATCCACCTCGACGAAGCGTCTGTAACCGGTACGGCCAATATTTTGATGGCTGCAGTGATGGCAGAAGGCGAAACAACATTTTACAACGCAGCTTGCGAGCCGTACATTCAGCAATTGTGCAAAATGCTCAACTCCATGGGTGCCCAAATTACCGGAATTGGCTCAAACATGCTTAAAATTCAAGGTGTCAAGTCACTTGGCGGTTGTTTTCACCGCATCTTGCCCGACATGATTGAAATCGGTAGTTTCATTGGTTTGGCCGCCATGACCCAATCCGAAATCACCATCAAAGATGTTTCCTGGGAAAACCTCGGCATCATACCAAACGTTTTCAAAAGACTTGGCATCAAATTAGAGCGCCGTGGCGACGACATCTTTATACCAGCTCAAGAAAAATACGAAATTGAAACCTTTATAGATGGCTCCATCATGACCATCTACGATGCGCCTTGGCCTGGCTTCACACCAGATCTACTCTCCATTATCTTAGTTGTGGCTACCCAAGCAAAAGGCTCCGTTCTCATCCATCAAAAGATGTTCGAATCTCGCTTGTTCTTTGTCGATAAACTCATCGATATGGGTGCCCAAATCATTCTTTGCGATCCGCACCGCGCCACCGTCATCGGCCTCAACCGCGAGCACGACCTCAAAGGCATCGAAATGACCTCACCAGATATCCGTGCAGGTGTATCTCTTTTGATTGCCGCATTATCGGCAAAAGGAAAAAGCGTGATCCACAATATCGAACAAATTGACCGCGGATACCAAGACATCGAATACCGTCTCAACAACATTGGTGCAGACATCAGAAGAATAGGATGAAAAAATCAAGTATCCTCTTTATTGCGCTAATTGCTGCTTTTACTTGCTACGCCCTGTGCTTTCGTCAAGAGGCGCCTATAAATTCCCCAACCGACACAACAGCCCCTGAAATCGCCTTGGCTTCGCCTAAAGGTAAGACGCTCAAGCTTTCTAGTTTGCGCGGCAAAATGGTGTTAGTTGACTTCTGGGCTTCTTGGTGTGGCCCTTGCCGCAAAGAAAGCCCTAATGTTGTGGAGGCCTATCAAAAGTACCGCCAAAAAGTATTCAAAGAGGCCAAAGGATTCGAAGTATTTAGCGTTTCCCTAGACCGCGACCAAGAAGCTTGGTCACAAGCAATTATTGCCGATAAGCTCGTTTGGAAATACCACGTGCTAGATGCGCAAGGTATCGCAGCCGCTAATTACCAAGTTGCAACAATCCCCAACGCATTTCTTCTAGATGGCAACGGCGTTATTGTGGCAAGTGGTGCACA
This sequence comes from Crocinitomicaceae bacterium, assembly GCA_044354735.1. Taxonomy (GTDB): domain Bacteria; phylum Bacteroidota; class Bacteroidia; order Flavobacteriales_D; family Crocinitomicaceae; genus UBA952. The sequence goes on along the minus strand of JBIKZM010000088.1, from coordinate 4,335 downwards.
ATTGCGCGGTCTCAACCTGCACATTACTTTAGATAAATTCTTGAAATAAGCCGAGTGCTTTATGCGTACGCACAGGATCAAATCCGATCCAGTACAAATAATATGAGTTCATCCATAGCCTCATCAACTCCTGTAGAAAAAATTTCCTGAGGCCTATTGGCTACGCCCAAACATATACTCGTGCATTTGTGCCCAAGTGCTTTACCGAGGGCAAATATGGCTGAACTTTCCATTTCAAAGTTGACAATTTGATGGCCATTGTCTTTGAATTTTTCGAGGGTCAAGTGAATTTCGGGCATTTTACTTGCCAACCTCAAAGACCTACCTTGCGGGCCATAAAAGCCTGAGCTCGTTATGGTGATTCCTTTTCTTGCGCTTGGCGTATCAAATTTAGCCACCATTTCTGGACTCGCTGCACACAAGTAGGGTTCAATGCCCTTCGGGAACTGGACTTGCATTTTGATTTGGGTCAATAAGTGCTGCTCCTCGAGACTGAAATGGATAGGGTAAAAATGAGCAATGTTGTCAAGGCCCAAGGCATGCGTAGACAATACAAAAGTATGCAGGGGCATATCGGATTGTAGCATCCCACAAGTTCCAATTCTAGTGATTTCAAGACTTGTTTTGTGTTGTTTTTCTTCGCGCAGCGCTAAATCGATATTGGCCAACGCATCGAGTTCTGAAATGCAAATATCGATGTTGTCGGTGCCAATACCTGTGGAGAGCACGGTAATGCGCTTGCCTTGGTAACTACCGGTATGGCTAATAAATTCGCGGTGTTGAATTTTAAATTCAATGTGGTCAAAGTAGCAAGAAATTTTTGCGACTCTATCTTGATCTCCAACAAGAATGACTTTTGTGGCAAGTTGCTCGGGTAGAAGACCTAAATGATAAACAGCTCCTTTTGCATCAAGAACCAATTCTGTTGCTGGAAACTGCATAGATCAGAAGCTTAGAAAAAATAAATTTACAGGGAGCCAAATACTTTGATCAACAAATCACTGATCCTTGCGGCCGGATTCTGTCTGATTTTATTTTCTTCTTGCTGCACTAAAGTAAACAAGCCCTCTATTGCTCTTTGGGTTACAAAAGCGTCGAGATCAGGGTTTATTTTTTCACCGCCGGTGAGTGTCATGGCTTGGTTGTATTTAGTCATGAGTGGGGTCCACTTGGCAGTGAGGCTTACTTTTGCAGTAGCTTCCTTCACCTTTGGTAAGAAGGCATTGTAAAGCTGCTGGCTGGTTTGGTTCTTGAGGTAGTTTGTTGCCGCGCCGTTTCCGCCTTTTAAAATGGCAAAGCCATCTTGAACACTCATGTTCAAAATAGCTTGCGTAAAAATAGGCAAGGCCTCTTTAACAGCTTCTTCTGCTGCTCTATTCAGTGTGGTTTCGAATTGCTCCACTTGGTTAGACATGCCTAACTGCAGTGCTTTTTCTTTGACTTTTAGTGCGTCAGGTGGGAAGGGGAGTCGAATTTGTGCATTACCTAAGAAGCCGTCAAGTGCCGAGCTTTGATTCACGGAATTTTTGATACCGACTTGTAAGGCTTCTCTAAGACCTGCAACAACTTCGTCGTTCGTTAAGGACGGCTTTTGCCCTGAGGGCAGCGTTGGAATTTGCGTTGGAATTTGTTTGACAAGGCCTTTGATGTTTTGTCCACATGAAAACTGAACAAAACAAAGGCTAAGAAGGATAAGTGCAACTGTTGGTTTCATGTGTTAGCGGATAACATGAATCATGCCAGTTTTAAGGGTTTTACCATCGGTGTCTTTGTCTTTGAACCAAGCTTTCCAAGTATAGGTACCAGGCTGTACTTTGACGCCATTGTAATAGCCATCCCAGAAACCTTTGGTGTCGTATGTTTCCCAAATGACTTCTCCCCAGCGGTTGAAGATTTCGAGGTGGAAATTCTCGAAGTCAATGCCCTCTATATAAAAAGCCCAAACTTGGTTGTGCTCGTCGTCGTCTGGCGTGAATGCCGTTGGCGCATAGAAAATGACATCGGAAACGACATCAATATCGATTGTAATTGAGTCTGAACAACCATCTACTGTGGTTACAGTAAGCGTAATTGGATACGTAGCCATGATGCCTTCTGGATAGGTAATCATGGCACTAGAACCTGTGCTTGCAATGTTAGTGGAACCTGGTGATGACCAATTGTACTGAGCGATGTTGCCCACAGAGACATCATTGGTTTGCACCGTTGTTTCAAACCAAGTAACAGGATTTTTAGAGATGGTGAAGTTGGCTGTTGGGTTGTCGGTGACTTTGAGGAGGTCGTCAAAGAAACCATTGTAAATACAGCCGTGAACTGAGGTTACGACAACAGATAAGTCATAGATCCCTGGTTGAACGATGGTGTGAAGGAGGTCGTCTTGATTAGGGACCGTGAAGCTGTCGCCATTGGAGAACAGATAAGAAGTGCTAGAAATATCCTGGCCGTTAGAGGACATATTGTGTAACTCGAAATCACCAGGTGTACAGATTTGGTTGTCTACAGCAGTAATGACTGGGATGATTTCTAATGGGAAGATGATGGTCATGCACTCGGTAGTGGTTGGTGAACCACACGCTTCGCTGAGCGTAACGCAGTAAACTGTACCGGAGTTAATCGGGTCAACAGTGATACTTGTGCCATTGCCAATCGGAATGCCATTTTCTGTCCAGGAGAAGGTGTAAGTACTTGAACCACCAGCACCAAGTGCAGAAAGCAAGATGCTAGACTCAGAGCAGATCATGGTGTCTTGTGTCAGGAAGGTGATGTCGAGTGGGCTTGGCTGAGAGATATTGACAGAGATGCTTTGGATACAACCGTTTGCATCAGTTACAGTACAGGTATGGAGGCCAGCGCCGAGGTCTAGAGCAGGTGCCGCCAAAGAAGAGGAGAGGTCCCAATCAAAAGTGTAGGGTGCGGTGCCCAACTGAACATCGATTGTGGCTTCGCCATTGGCAATGGTGTAGCAATCGGCGTCTGCCACGTTAATGGCGCTTAAGAGCATAGCAGGAATCTCAGCTATGCTGACATAAATGGTGTCTGAACAACCCGTAGTATTGGAAGCATAGCACCAATAATTACCAGCACTTAAGCCTGTAGCTGTTTGTGTATTTTGGCCATTGCTCCATTGGTAGGTAATGACTCCTGTTGCGGGTGTGACATTAGCCGTTGCCGACCCATCATTGCCTCCAGGGCAAGAAACGAGTGTGGTTGTGGCCGTAAAAGTAGCAGGTGTATCGCCTACTATGGCTGTTGCAGTTGCGCTACAGCCGTTGCCGTCAATTTGGGTAACGGTGTAGTTGCCCGCAAAAAGGTTTGCAACTGGATTGCCGGTGATGGCGCCTGGGTTCCAAGTGTAAGTGCAAGGCGTTGGTGAACCAGCGCCTGGTACAGCCGTTGCACTTCCTACACCTTGTGTACAGACGTCGGGGAGGGTTGTGGTGGTTACGGATGGTGTGGCGCGGGTAATCCAGGTAGTGTCTTGGGTTATGGAGCCAATGCTGGTGCCGCAGGCCGCACCAGATAAAAAGTAGCCGGTGGTTCCGGGAGGTACAATATTGACGTTGAGCGTACCGTTGTTGTAGGGAAAGGTTTGGTTGTTGGTGTTGGCCCAAACAAAGTTGCTACCTGGGCTATTGACCATTAAATAAGGTACTTGAGAAATCGTGTAAGAGGCCGTGTTGCTTGGCGATGTAGGTAAAAACCTGCGGCCGTCTTGGTTGGCGCCCCAAACTGAGTTATTTCTGCCCGGTGTGATGTGTGCGATGGGTATGGGCATATTGTTTTCGGAGCCTTGGATAGCCAAGCCACCGTTCCATCCCGAACAAATTGGTTTGTTGCCGATATGCAACTCGAATATGTTTGAGGTTTCGTACATCACAATTGCCATATAGTTACATTGAGCAGTGCAACTGAACATCAAGATATTTTTGTATAGAACAACGAATTTTCTGTTGGGAGCAGTCCCCAAGGTTTGATATTGGATCTGACCACCCAAAGATGGGTTGATATCTTGGTAAGTGAGCATGATGGTGTTTTTTGCTGCAGCAAATCCTGGATTTGGCAAGGTGCCAACCCCATTGAGCGCCCAAGGGCAGTAACCTCCTGCATTGGCTAGGTTAAAAGAAACGAGTCCGTTTGAACCAATCACACATTGTGAGTAGGTATTGCCATAAAAACTAAAAGGGAAGCCGATATTCACGCTACCCGACCAAGCGTCGTCTGTAAGTTGCACGTTGGTAGGTGCATTGAGGTAAAGTCCTGCAGCGGTTCCGGGGGTGGTGCCGGTATTGCAATTGTTAATGATAACGGTCTGGCCGGGGCATACGGTTGCATCTT
>JBIKZM010000087.1:0-6152 GCA_044354735.1 Crocinitomicaceae bacterium | reverse complement strand
GTATAATTTTCTTCGCTATACATGCTTTGTATGGCTTCAGTAATGATGTGGCGATCTAGGTGTTTGATTATTAAACCCTGCTTAATTTTATTCACTCCCCAATGCTTGATGCGTAACTTACCTACAGCATAAGCTTTAGCGAAACGTTCGTCATCTAAAAACTTGTTTTCGATAAGTGAATTGATGATCTGGATGATTTCGCCCTCTTGTGCTCCTAGGCGCTTGAGTTTTTCTAAAACTTCATAGCTACTGCGCTCCTGATAAGCACAAAATGCCTCAGATTTCTGAAGCATTTGTGTAAGGTCATAGGCACGTGGGGCCGACATTAAAGAGGTATTTCGTTGTTCTCTTTGTCGACGAAGGTGTACTGCAATAGGTGATTAGCAGTTACCCCGCGCACCGGAATCCATTTTTTGTATTTAAGGAACCATTTCAACTGACGGCTCCAGATACCATTTTTAAAAAATGCCTCCAAATAAGGATGCACTAATAAGGTAACCCCGCGCATCCCTTTGTCATTGATGAGGTAGGCCAAATTATTTTCGATTTCTTCGGCAAATAAAATACTTGCCTGGACTTCTCCACTACCGTTACAAGTTGGACATTTTTCATGTGTTGCAATGTCGGTCTCTGGACGAACACGTTGGCGTGTAATTTCAATAATTCCGAACTTCGAAGGAGGGATCATGTTGTGTTTTGCACGGTCTGATTTCATGAATTCCTTCATTTTATCGAAGAGAATCTTGTTGTTTTCACGCTCATGCATGTCGATGAAGTCAACACAGATGATGCCGCCCATGTCGCGAAGTTGAAGTACACGAGCTACTTCTTCTGCCGCTTCGATGTTGGTGGCGAGTGCATTAGATTCTTGGCCATCGGCACCTTTACGGTTTCCGCTGTTGACGTCAATAACGTGCATGGCTTCTGTGTGTTCAATAATGAGGTAGCCACCACTTGCTAGCGGCACTTTTTTACCAAATAAGGTTTTGATTTGCTTATTGATCCCAAAACGCTCAAAAATTCCAATGCGGTTGTCGTAATGACGCACAATTTTTTCACGGCCTGATGCAATTTCAGAAATGTAGTCCTTCATTTGAAGGGCCATGGTTTCGTCGTTGACGTGTATATTGGTAAAGTTTCCATTGAGAAGGTCTCGCAAAATGGAATTGGTGGTATTGAGCTCTCCAAGGACGCGTCTAGGTGGTTGAGCACCTTTGAGGTTGGCATGGAGGGTGCGCCATTTTTCGAGTAGATTATTAAGATCTGCTTCGAGATCGGCAGTCGATTTGTTTTCGGCTACGGTACGAATAATGACACCAAAATTCTTGGGTTTGATGCGGTCCATGAGTTCTTTAAGACGCTCCTTTTCGGCGCTGTCTTTTATTTTTTGACTCACAGAAATTTTCTCTGAAAAGGGTACGAGTACTAGATAGCGGCCAGCGAGCGTCACTTCGGAGCTCAAGCGTGGGCCTTTTTGGGAAATCGGTTCTTTGGCTACCTGAACAAGGATGGCTTGAGAAGAAGAGAGTGTATTGGATACTTTACCTTCTTTTGTGATTTCTTTTTCTAGTTTGAAGTATTGGAGGTCTGCAACATTTTGCTTTCCATTGATGCTTTCCTTTACGTACTTTGAAAAAGATACGTATTGTGGGCCGAGGTCGTGGTAATGCAAAAAAGCATCTTTTTCATATCCGACATCAACAAAAGCCGCGTTGAGGCCATTGGCAACACGACGTACCCGTCCGAGATAGATGTCGCCTACAGAGAAGTCTGTGTTGCCGCGATCTTCGTGCAACTCAATTAACTTCCCGTCGCGGAGCAATGCTATCCAGACGCCGTTTGATCGGGCGTCTACAACGAGTTCTAAATTCACTTGAAATTGTTTTTAGGTGAAACAATGAAAGCTCAAAGAATTATCAATGAGCTCTCTATGCGTTTACATGAAAGAAAGAAGGGTTATTTCTTCTTCTTGTGGCGATTCTTTCTAAGTCTTTTCTTGCGCTTGTGCGTCGCCATTTTATGTCTTTTTCTTTTTTTACCGCTTGGCATAATGAGAAGGTTATATGTTTAGTACTTTGTTACAAATAAAAATGCACCCCCTGCAAAGGGAGTGCAAAGGTAATACAAATTTCAGAAAAAAAGAAAACTTATTTCACTTTAACCTTCTTCTTCACCTCGTCTACAAAGGTTTTAGACGGCTTGAAAGAGGGGATGTTGTGTGCTGGAATGATGATGGTTGTGTTCTTGGAGATGTTGCGTCCTGTTTTTTGAGCGCGCTCCTTGACCACAAAACTTCCAAACCCACGTAGGTAAACGTTTTTTCCTTCTGCCATAGAAGCTTTGATGTTGTTCATAAAAGCTTCCACTGCACGAAGTGCTTCTGCTCTTTCCAATCCGGTTTCATCTGCAATATTTGCAACAATATCCGCTTTTGTCATATCTCTGAGTTAATTGATTAGGTGATTAATGAGGGGGCAAAAATACTCCACACAAAGTATATATGCGTAATTTTCGGACAAAATTTCTAAAATAAATTATGAATGCACTTCGGCAAGCACTTCAAGACTGGTATAAAGTGCAGCAAAGAGACTTACCGTGGAGGCACACCCAAGACCCCTATTTCATCTGGCTAAGCGAAATTATTTTGCAGCAAACGCGCGTTGATCAAGGCTTGCCGTATTACCTCAAATTTACCCATGCTTTCCCGACAGTACAGGACTTGGCAAAAGCATCACAGCAAGAAGTGCTCAATTTATGGCAAGGGCTCGGATACTACAGTAGGGGGCGCAATTTACATGCAACTGCCCAACAAATTACACTTGAACACAACGGCGTATTCCCAAAATCACATCAAGATTTATTAAAGTTAAAAGGCGTTGGGCCCTACACCGCGGCGGCCATTGCTTCATTTGCCTACAATTTACCACACGCAGTAGTCGATGGCAACGTATTTCGGGTCTTGAGTCGGTATTTTGGCATTGATTTGGCCATTAATTCACCCGAAGGACAACGTCAATTTGCCGCTTTAGCAAACGAGCTGCTCGATGCGTACAACCCAGCGCTGCACAACCAAGCGATCATGGAATTTGGCGCACTGCAGTGCAAACCCGTTTCACCTCATTGTGGCAACTGCCCTGTTCAACACACTTGCAATGCATTGATGACAAATAGTGTATCCTTGCTTCCCATCAAAATAAAAAAGGTAAAGGTCAGGAAAAGATATTTTGTGTATCACCTCATGGCCGATGCTCAACAACAATTGGCTTTTTCCAAGAGAGGCCCGAAGGATATTTGGGAAGGCTTGTACGAATTTCCACTCGAAGAATTTGATAGTCAAGAGCATATGCAAGCCTTTTTGGAAGGCAAGTCTGTTGTTGGTGCAAAATTTCAACATCTCTTGACGCATCAAAAAATAGAAGCGTATTTTGTTCGTACACCATTGAAAGCGCACGAAGCGGCAAACTATCTTTTGCTCGGTTTACATGAACTCGAAGACCATCCGATACCGCGCTTGATCGATAAATTTTTAAATGCGCACAGCAGCGAATTATTTTGAGGGCCTGCAGCAGCATTCTTTTTAACTTTGTACAAAATCGACAAGATGTTAGTTCTGACCAAAAAATCAAAAAATACACCAAAGGCAACTGTTTGCTTTGTACCCAAAACAGACGCCGGCAAAGAATTTGACTATTTCAAGACCCAAGAAGGCTTTGCTTTCGAAATCCAAGAGGGACAAAATTTAGAACAAATTCGCATCCACGCCCATACCATAGAGAAGCATTTACACGACGCACAACCAGCTCTTTTACTCGAAAACGGAGCGCCAGAAGAAGCCTACGCTTTGCTCGAAGGGCTTTTGCTTTCGAGTTACCGTTTTACAAGGCACTTCAGCAAACCCAAGGTGGCCAAATTTACTGAAGTGGTCATCAAGGCTGAAATTGCTGCAGCACAAATTACCGAGCTCCAGCACATGGCCAAAGCGGTGTTCAAGGCCAGAGACTTAGTCAATACGCCTGTATCACATCTCAATGCAGAGCAACTTGCAGCAGCTATTGTCGAGATGGGTAAAGAAGCCCACTTTGATGTCAAAGTACTCGAAGAAACACAAATAGAAACCTTAAAAATGGGTGGTTTACTGGCTGTCAATAAGGGTTCCATTGACCCGCCTACCTTCACTATTGCAGAATACAAACCAAAGAATGCCAAGAACAAACAGCCAATAGTTTTAGTTGGAAAAGGAGTTGTTTACGATACCGGTGGCCTGAGCTTAAAGCCAACACCAGGCAGTATGGACACCATGAAAAGCGATATGGCTGGCGCGGCAACCATGGCGGCTGTTGTTTATTTAGCCGCTTTGCAAAAATTACCAGTTCACATTGTAGCGCTTTTACCAGCTACAGACAATCGCCCGGGTGGCAATGCCTATGCGCCAGGAGATGTCATTACAATGTTTGACGGCACAACTGTAGAAGTGCTCAATACCGATGCCGAAGGCCGCATGATCCTCGCTGACGCATTGGCTTATTCCAAAAAGTTCAAGCCAGCACTTGTTATTGATGCAGCAACCCTTACTGGCGCGGCACTTCGTGCAATTGGCACAGAAGCGAGCATCGTGATGGGCAATGCCGACGACAGCATCTTTGAAAACCTCGAGAAAAGCGCCAATGCGGTGCATGAGCGCGTGGTTCGTTTCCCATTCTGGGACGACTACAAAAAACACATGAAATCCAAAATTGCCGACCTCAAAAATATTGGTGGGCCCAACGCCGGCATGATTTCAGCCGGTAAATTCCTCGAGCATTTCGTAGATGCGCCTTATATCCACATGGATATCGCAGGACCAGCTTGGCTCGATGCACAAGAAAACTATAAGGGAGAAGGTGCAACCGGCGCAGGTATCCGTTTGCTTTACCACTTTCTCAAAACGAACAACATTTAATGGAAAAAGAAACCAAAGAAAAAGAGGTAAACGACAAAGAGCAAGTCAATAAAGCCTTGATCAAAGTAGGTATTACCATAGGTGATCTCAACGGGATCGGCCCTGAAATCATCGTTAAAGCCTTGCACGACAGCCGTATTTTAACGGATATTATTCCCGTTGTTTACGGCTCCAATAAAGTCATATCGCACTACAAAAAACAACTCGAATTACACGAGTTCAGCTATACAAGTTGTAAAAGCGCTGCTGAAATCAACCCAAAAAAGGTGAATATCATCAATGTTTGGCAAGACGAAGTGCTGATTGAACCTGGCGTTTCTAATGCAGATGGCGGAAAATACGCGCTTTTGTCTTTAGAAGCCGCAACTAAAGATCTTGCTGAGGGCAAAATTGATGTACTCGTGACTGCTCCATTCTCCAAAGAAAATGTAGCCAAAGCAGGCTTCAACTTCCCTGGGCATACCGAATACCTTGCCGAAATGTCTGGCGCCAAAGAAGCGCTTATGGTACTCGTATCTGGCAACCTGCGCGTAGCACTTGTCACGACCCACATTCCCATCAAAGACATCTCAAGTCAGTTGAAAAAAGACCTCATTGTCTCCAAAATTGAAGCTTTTGAGCAAAGTCTTAAAAAAGATTTCGGACTCATCAGGCCAAGAATAGCCGTGTTCGGACTCAATCCACACGCCGGTGAGAACGGCAAAATTGGAGAAGAAGAACAACAAACTATTATTCCAGCTATTCAGGCAGCAAAGCAACAAGGTATTTTGGCATTTGGGCCTTACCCTGCAGATGGCTTCTTTGGTTCACCGCTCCGTCAACAATTTGACGGCGTACTCGCCATGTACCACGACCAAGGTTTAGCTGCCTTCAAAGCCCTTTGTTTTGACGACGGCGTGAATTTTACTGCCGGATTACCTATTGTGCGCACAAGCCCAGACCACGGCACCGCTTTTGATATCGCTGGAAAAATGCTTGCCGACGAACAAAGCCTGCGCAGCGCTATCTTTTTAGCCGTAGATATCTACCGAAAAAGAAAGGTTTTCAAGGAAATCCATGCCAATCCATTGGCCATTTCTAAGGATGAAAAAACAAAGAAGGAATAAGAAGGTGCTGACTCATTTTAAAAATCCAAAATAAATCCTTAATTTTGCCCTTTCGTTTTCATCAGTGAATTATTCAGCATGGAAAGTCCAATCGCCATTACCTTTGT
>JBIKZM010000086.1:0-6177 GCA_044354735.1 Crocinitomicaceae bacterium | reverse complement strand
AGTTTTGCCATTTTTGTGATGGAGGTAAATCCCTGGCGCCTGATTCGGAGCGTCTGGACGAGCACTTGAGAAATAGAAAGGCGTTTGGCTCACCATAAATACATCGTTTTCTGCCAAGTAGTTCGAGCGCATCCCATCTGTGACAAGCTCTAGCGCACTTTCTTTGAATTTTTGATTGATTTGCAAGGAATCTATGCGGTCAGATTTGAAGTCGGTATAGCGGATACTGATTTCTTTTTTGCCAATATTGGTTTGGTACTCGAAATCGTTGTTCGTGAACTCGCTGAGGTAGGTTTTCCAGGCTTGTAAAGTAGTAGCGCCTTTGGCTACCGTGATGTCTTGCGCGTTGATCAGGACGTATGGGTCTGCAGTGTAAATAAAGTTGCTGCTCGCTCCTTCGCGGATCACCATTTGACCTTCAAAGCTGATGTAGCGCGTGACTGCAGCACCTGCAAGAATCACAATAAAAGACAAATGGAAGCTCAGCACAGCGATTTTTTCACGGCTGAACATTTTGTAGCGAAAAATATTGGATACCAATGCAAGCGCTAAATAAAGCAATAAGGCTTCAAACCAAAATGCATTATAGATGCTGATTTTTGCGGCCTGAATTCCGTGTATAGACTCAATAAAGGTGGCGGCGCCAATAGCAACCAAGAAAGTAATCATTCCGACGCTCGCCCAGCGCATGGAAAAAAGAGTAGAGAGGAGTTTGTCCATCCGAGGAATTTTTCCACAAAAATAGCCAATGTATGCGCAACATTCATCTAAAGCCCTTAATCTTGTCAAAAAAAGATGTCGCGTAATTTTTCAATTTTTTTCATCTGCAGTTTTTGGCTGCTTTTTTCCAAAATACCTGCTCAAGTGCAAAAAGACACCATTCCGTTTTTAAGAGCACAGCAGCTTCATGTCGTTGGCGGTCAGCTCTATCGATTTGCGTTGCCTTTTGAACAAAGTGAGCGCATGGTAGATATCTATGTGCCATCGGGTCTTCAGGGTCTGAAAAATGTCAAAACACTTTATTTGCACGACGGACAAATGCTCTTTGATAGCACCCAAACTTGGAATAAAAAAGAATGGAAAATTGACGAAGGGGTTGCTACCACTTTGGCGAGATATACACATGATCCTTTTATTGTGGTGGGCATCCACAATGATCCCCTCAACCGCTATGCCGAATTTTTTCCGCAAGCCGTAGCGACTTACATGCCGGAGTCTTACCGTAGCTTATTAATGGAGAAACTCTGGAACGGAGAACTGAAGGCCGATGCTTATCTGCGCTGGATAGAAGAAATGTTGGTTCCTTTTGTAGAGGATCAATTTAAAGTCGGTAAAAAAACAAAGGACCGTATGGTGATGGGTTCAAGTATGGGTGGGCTCATTTCACTTTATGCGTTTTGTGAAAAACCAAAGTTGTTTGGCGGGGCTGCTTGCTTGTCTATTCACACGCCGATGATCAATTATGGGATGTTCGAGGAAGGAATGGTGGAGGCGATGGTGGTTCCGTTTAATATTTATCTAGAAAAGCAACTTAAAGCCGATCGCCGTCATTTTTTATATATAGATCGCGGCACAGAAACTTTAGATGCCTCATATGAACCTTATCACAACCTCTTAATCAATACATTAGCAAGTGTAGGTTACGATACAAGAAACCCGCGGTTCTTGGAAGCAATTGCGCAGGGAACGGGTCATGATGAAGGTGCTTGGGCGGCCAGGTGGCATGTGCCATTATTATTTATGTTATCGCGCAACAATTCCCAATAGTTTTCTACATTTGCTTTACTCAATCAAGCATGAAAAAAATCTTATTATTCGGTGCCGGTTTATCGGCCTCCACCCTGATCAAATACTTACTAGACCACAGTAGCGCTGAATCCTGGCATTTAGATGTCGTCGATCAAAATCTCGAGCTCACTTTGGTCAAACTGGCAGGGCATCCAAATGCCACTGCGCATGCTTTCAATGCCCTAGATCCCGAGCAAAGACGACCCTACATCGCGCAAGCAGATTTAGTCATTTCAATGCTCCCTCCAAGCTATCACGTAGAGGTAGCCAAGGATTGCATCGCCCTTCAAAAACACCTCGTTACGCCCTCGTACATATCAGCTGAAATGCGCGCTTTGGATGCGCAAGCCAAGGAGGCTGGTATTGTCATTATGAATGAAATCGGCGTAGACCCCGGCATAGACCACATGAGCGCCATGCGCATTTTGGACCACATCAAAGCTATTGGCGGCGAACTCGAATCCTTTAAATCTTATTGCGGCGGTCTTATTGCACCCGAATCCGACACAAACCCTTGGCATTATAAATTCACCTGGAATCCAAAAAATGTTGTACTCGCTGGTCAAGGATCTGCGGCTTGTTATCGCGAAATGAATGAGCTCAAGTACTTGCCGTATCACCGTTTGTTCCAGCGCCTAGATTATATTGAAATTGAAGGCTATGGCCAATTTGAAGGTTATGTCAACAGAGATTCACTGAATTATTTGGAAACCTACCATATTCAAAATATCCCGACTATTTTCCGAGGCACCTTGCGCAGACCTCCATATTGCGAAGCTTGGGATGTATTCGTGCAACTTGGCATGACAGACGACGCTTATCTAATGAAGGGCTCAGCTCAACTTACACCGCGCCAGTTTCTAAATGCTTTTTTACCTTTTCAAACAGGTGTGAGCGTCGAGGAGAAGTTTTTGAAAGTGGTAAATCAGCGTCAGGAACTTTTTGAATTATTTGACTTTTTGGGTCTATTCAGCGATCAAGAAGTTTTTGGAATTCAAAATGCGAGCCCAGCAGTTTTGTTGCAAAAAATATTGGTCGAAAAATGGCAACTTTCACCCGGTGACAAAGACATGATTGTGATGTATCACGAGCTCATTTACTCAAAAAATAAGCAGCGATTTATGATCACTAGTGCTATGGTTGAAGAGGGTCAAAATGAGCGCTACACGGCAATGTCGAATACTGTTGGCCTGCCAGTAGCTATTGCGGCCAAGTTAATTTTGAACAATACGATTCTTGAACGCGGCGTTACTTTACCCGTTAGTCAAGAAATTTATGCGCCAATTCTCACTGAACTCGAGCAATTTGGCATTACCTTTAATGAAACAGAAAAACATATCTAGATGGACAACCAAGAGAACCCAATGAATATCGAATTATCCGAAGACATCGCCTTAGGAGTTTATTCCAATTTAGCTATTATCACACATTCGCCCGCTGAGGTGGTTTGTGATTTTGTGCAACTGATGCCTGGCATGCCCAAAGGTAAAGTGCGCTCAAGAGTGCTCATGACGCCTCAAAATGCGAAGCGATTTTTGCAAGCTTTGGCAGAAAACATCGAGAAATACGAGCAGAATTTTGGTGTCATAGACGAGCCGCAAGCGGGCTTTCCGCCGATGAATTTCGGTACGCCAAGCACTATGGCCTAAGTCAGCTATGTGGACGCTTAGCGTTTGCATTCCGATATATAATTCCGACGTACGTGCGTTGGTCAATAACTTGTGCGCTCAAATAGAGGCGGTATCGACGGCTCAAATAGATATCATTCTGATAGACGACGCCTCAGACCCTGCTTACAAAGCACTGAATCAATTTACAGCTTCTTGCGTTCGGCTCATTCAATTACCCCTTAATATTGGGCGCGCACAAATCCGAAATTTATTTTTGCAGCATACCAATGCCAACTACTTGTTATTTATAGATGGTGACAGCACCATCCTAGATCCTCAATTTATAGAAAAATACAGCGCATATTTAGCAGCACAGCAAATCGACGTGCTCATTGGCGCCAGTATGTATCAAAACCACAAACCTGCGCGGCCACAACGCCTGCGATGGAAATACTCTACCCAAAGAGAAAGTTTAAGTATTGAACAACGCTCCCTCGCTATTCACGCAGGATTCAAAACGAATAATTTTGTGATCCGGCGCGCTGTCTTACAACGGTTTCCTTTCGACGCGCGATTAATTGGTTATGGTCACGAAGATACGCTTTTGGGTCTTCAGCTTACCGAAAATAGAATGAAGGTAGAACATATCGATAATCCGGTTTGGAATTTAAAGCTAGATACCAACGCCGAATTTTTGACCAAAACAGATAGCGCCTTAAAAAACCTTTTGTGGCTTGCCGAAAATTACCCGTCTCTTCGCCTTTTTGATTACAATCGCTTGCTCCAGAAACATTTGAAGTTAAAGCGGCATGTCGTCTTCAAATTTCTATTGGGTTTATTAACTTCAACAATACCCTTTTTAGTCTATTTATTGAAGACGGGATACGCACCCTTATTTCTTTTTGATTTGTATCGTTTGCTAAGATTACATCAACTAGATAAACACACGCTGCACGACCTCCATTAAAACTCGTTTTTCGGTTTCCCAATTTTCAAATTGGGCGGCTTTCAGACAATTGGTTTTGTATTCCGCTATGCGTTCGGGCTTAGCTATTAATTCGTTTATTTTTTGAGCAATGAGTTCAGGTGTTACCTCAGGCAAAATAACGCCGCAGTTGTGTCTGTTTATCAATTTTTCTATTTCAATGAGCGAACTTGCAACGATAGGCGTGCCAGCTTGTATATAATCAAATACCTTGTTGGGAAGCGCAAGTGCATAATTCAGACTGAGTGGTTTGTCTAGGGCGAGTCCAAGATCGGCCGCCGCAGTATATTTCAGCAATTCATTATAGGGCACCCTTCCGACAAAGCGAACCTGTTCTTGCAGCTGCAGTTGTATAACTAATTTTTTTACATGAGCGATGACATCTCCATCACCAACCAAAAACAAAACCGCGCTTGGAATGAGCGGCATCGCCATTACGGCCTCCTCAATACCGCGTTGCACATTGAGTCCGCTTCCTTGAATGATCAGCATGGTTTGTACTTCTGTTAGGCCAAGGAATGATTTATGGTGCGCTTCTATTTTTTCATGGCGTAGTGGAACATTCCTCACCACACTTGACTTGATATGATATTTATGCTCAAAAATGGCGGCGATAGATTGATTTACAGTGATTATTTCACCGATTCGAGGAACCATCATTTTTTCTAAAACCATCCATACCTTTTGAACTTGTGGCCTATTTACCAATTCGGGAACTTCTGTAAAAAGCTCATGGCTATCGTACAAAAGCGGTTTGCGTTTGAGCCGGCTCGCTAAAAAGGCCGCAGGAAGGGTGTCGAGGTCATTGGCAAAAATGAAGTCGTATTTCGCAAACAGCAAGATGAAAAATAACCTAAGGTTGAGTACTGCGTAAAAAAGCATGCCTGTTTCAAAGCGCAGCTGAAGACGCCTTACGCGGTAGGTGCGCTGAGGCATCACCGGACTGTTCTTTTTCTTGCGCCCAAATAAGTAAATTTGATATCCTAGTGCTTCCAAAACGGAACAGGTTCTGTGAACGCGGTTGTCGGTAGCGAGATCGCTAGAGACAGTCATGTAAACTCTTTTTTGGTGCATCGAAACAAATGTAAGGATTTCCCGTAAGCGAAGCCCGCTATTGAAAAGTGTGCTTGGATTAGTTTGTGTAAATTTTTTCAAAAACGCTTTGAGATAAAAAAAAGTTTTGTACATTTGCAATCCCAAATCAAAAGTATGGGGTCACGTTCTTTCAACATTTTATGCATATTCAACAATCAAATAATTACAAGCCGATGTAGCTCAGTTGGCCAGAGCAGCTGATTTGTAATCAGCTGGTCGGGGGTTCGAATCCCTCCATCGGCTCTAATGTTGGGGAGATACTCAAGCGGCCAACGAGGGCAGACTGTAAATCTGCTGGTGTACACCTTCGCAGGTTCGAATCCTGCTCTCCCCACAGGCACTGATAAAAGAATCAAGCGGGAGTAGCTCAGTTGGTAGAGCTTCAGCCTTCCAAGCTGAACGTCGCGAGTTCGAGTCTCGTCTCCCGCTCACTTTTTTTTGAGCGCCGGTGTAGCTCAGGGGTAGAGCGCTTCCTTGGTAAGGAAGAGGTCACGAGTTCAATTCTCGTCATTGGCTCAATGTAAAATTGCATTTAAGTTCGTTTGGCTTTTCCTCTCGAACCTTTATGATAAGTAAGTATATTATTAACTAAGTAACAAATACAAAAATGGCTAAGGAAAATTTTGACCGTTCCAAACCACACGTCAACATCGGTACCATCGGACACGTTGACCACGGTAAAACTACGTTGACTGCTGC
>JBIKZM010000085.1:0-6231 GCA_044354735.1 Crocinitomicaceae bacterium | reverse complement strand
CGGAATATCCTTGCGTTTGAGGCCTTTGAGTTTGTAACCACATACTTCGCCCTCGCCCTCTACGAATGGGATTTCTGCATAGAGCGTTTTGAGCAGGCTACTCTTTCCACTGCCGGTTTTACCGATTAAATAGGCAAAGGATTGTGCGGCAAGTTCAAGCTGAACGTTTGCCAAGATCAGCTGATCTTGTTGGTAAATATTGGCTGCTGCCAGCGAGATGACATTTGACACGAGTTCTAATTTTAGACAAATGTGTTCAATAAGTCGTAACCATTTATCAAATGTTTCGATTTTATCTTAACAAATTCAGGTTTAAAACTTTTGCTTGCTAAGGGCAAGTTGGGCCTGCGCCCCCATTAATTTTACACACTATGAATCGTAACTTGCGTTATCTTGTCTTCCTGCTCTGCTTCCCATTCTTTTTTTGGGCTCAGGAGTCCGTTAAATATAGCGGAGAGAATGCAGCATTTTTCAATGCTGAAGAACTATTTACCAAAGCTCAGTTTGCCGCTGCAAAGCAAGAGTTTCGGGTTTTTATTGACGGCTGTCAGGCCCAGCAGCGCAATGAGCACGACCCTTACTTGATCAAGGCACATTACTATGAAGGGATGTCGGCACTGAAGCTCTATCACAACGATGCCATTCCCTTGTTGGAGCAATTCAATAAAACCTATCCAGAAAACAACTTCAGAAATGAAATTGCAATTGGGGTAGGATCTTATTATTTTCAGTCTGAGGATTACCTGAACGCACAAGTGGCGTTTGCGCAGATCAATTTATTGGGGCTGAGTTCGGACCAAAAAGAAGAGGTTTTGTTCAAATTAGGTTATTCAGCTTATCAAAATGAGGACCAAGACGCCGCTTACTTGGCGTTCAAGGACATCAAAGACGGCAGCACGCAATATGCCAAACCGGCCTTGTATTATTACGCCCATATTAGTTATGTACGCTCTTCTTTGCAAGAAGCTTTGGAAGGGTTTCAGGCGCTACAAAAAGACTCCACTTTCTGCGGAGTTGTTCCGTACTATATTGCTCAAATTTTGTACAAACAAAATAAGTACCAAGAAGTCATTGATTTTGCACCAACCGTTTTGAACTGTGGTTTTGTCAATAATGAATTTGATATCCAACATATTATTGGCAACGCTTATTATCAAATGAGCAAATATGAGTTGGCGCTTCCATTTTTGGAGCGTTACCACCAAAACGCACGTGGCACCCGCGACGACTACTACGAGTTGGGCTTTGCCTACTACAAAACCAAGCAGTACGAGAAAGCCATCAAAAATTTTGACCGTGTTACACGCGTACAAGACAGCTTGTGTCATATTGCCATGTATCAAATTGGCGACGCATACTTGCAACTCAACAAACTTTTGCCGGCCCGCAGTGCTTTTGAACGTGCCGCGGAAATGACTTTTTTAGCGCAAATCAAAGAAGATGCCTTATTTCAGTTTGCAGTTTTGTCTTTTAAGGTAGATATCAATCCGTATGATGAATCCGTAAGGGCTTTTGAAAACTACCTGAGCCAATATCCAGATTCAAAAAGAAAACGCGATGTGTATCAATATTTGGTCAATGTATATACCAATACTTCAAATTTTGCAAAGGCTTTAGAGTCCATCGAAAAACTTCCTTCCAAAGATGCACAACTCAAAAAAGTATATCAAACAGTAGCTTTTAATTATGGTGTAGAGCTCTTTCAGAAAGGCCAACTTACCGAGGCTTACGAGGCTTTTAAACGCGTAGACACCTACCCAATGGACCCCCAAATGGTGGCGCTTTCCCGTTACTGGATGGCCGATATCTCTTTCAGGAAAAAAGAATTACCAGCGGCAATTAACATGTACCGCGATTTCATCAATTCGCCTGCCTCAAACTCTTTACCAGAGAAAGTGGATGCTTACTACAACATTGGTTATGCTTATTTTGAACAAGGCAAGCGAGATGAAGCGATTCAATCATTCAGAACCTATCTACAGCTCAATCCAAACAAACAGCCTAAAGTCATAGACGCGACCTTCCGCATTGCAGACGCGTATTATGTCAACAAGCAAAACTTGCAGGCCATTCAATATTACCAGCAAGCCTACAACCTCAACTCAGCACTCAACGACAAAGCGCTGTTTTACTTGGCAAAGGCACAAGGATTCAACGGACAATTGGCTGAAAAGGCACTCACCTTGAGCAAGTTGCTTAAAGAAGAACCTGTTTCAAAATACCGCATGAACGCGCAATATGAATTAGCGAGAACTTACATGTCTCAACTCAATTACGATGAAGCACTGACTACTTATCAGAGCTTTTTATCAGAATTCCCTAAATCACCTTATTTGCTCGATGTTCAACTAGACATCGCCGATATTTATTACAAAAAATGGGATTACCTGAAGTCGGAAACAGCATACCTCGACATCTTAGCCAATTACGAGCAGCAACGAGAGGTCTGTAAGAAGGTTGTCATGAACTTGATCGATGTGTATAATGCCCAAAAGAAACCCGATATGGCTTCTGAGGTCATTGACCGCTACCCTTGTGCCAATATCTCAACAGAAGAAAAAGAAAACATCTTCTATTCACCTGCGCTTGCAGCCTACGAAGACACCAATTTTAGAGAAGCTGTAGAGAAATTTGAAATCTACCTCGCTAAGTTTCCGAATGGCCGGTATGTCAACGAAACGCATTTCTATTATGGCAATAGCTTGCTCAAGACCAAAGATTCTAGCGCAGCTATCGTGCAATTTGAGAAGTATTTGGCTACTTCCGTTACCACTTATGCAGAATATGCCGCAGCGAAGACTTCGGCTCATTATTACATGAAAAAGAATTACGAGAAAGCCCTGCAGTATTATCAAAAATTGGAAGCAGTTGCCGCCAAACCAACGAGTACTTTTGAAGCCAAATTAGGCATCATGCGCTGTGCATTTATGGTGGCCAATTACAATTTAGCCAAAGAAAATGCGCGTTTTGTTTTGGATAATGCTGCTCTAACCCCGCAACTCAAAGTAGAAGCAGAGTATGCAACAGGCCTCTCCAATTATCATTTAAAGCAATACGAAGCGGCAAAACCCTCTCTAGAATGGTTGGTCAAGAATACGACTACGTCTATGGGCTCAGAAGCGAAGTATTTATTGGCCGACATCTATTTTGGTCAGCAAATGTACGACGAAGCAGAGGCGGAAATCAAAGCTTTGCTCAAAATGAAACCGAGCTACAACTACTGGGTGGCAAAGGGCTTACTTTTACAGACCCGCGTGCATATTAGTCGCGAGGATTTATTTCAAGCAGAGCAAACGCTCAAATCGGTGATGGACTTTTATCCAGATCAGCAAGACGGCGTCTTGGCAGAGGCATCAGACTTATGGGATGAGCTCATGCAGCTCAAAAACCCGCCGGCAAACGAAGAACCACAACCAGAAATGAAAATTGAAATCAACGAAGAGTAAGCCATGAAAGCACTGATCAGCACATTCGTTTTTCTCCTGACTGGGCTCCAAATTTGGGCACAACAAGGAGAGACCATTACCGTTTATACCATTACCAATCAGCAAGTAGAACCCGCTACCCGCATATTGGAAAACCCCAAAATCATCGATTCTGTAAAAGCTACCGCCGTTAAAGATTATCCTTTGTTGTTTTTCCAGGCCGAGACCAAAATTTTACTAGATACCATTGAAGCGGCTACGGTAGAAACTTCTGAGAAGTTGGCTAAGTTGTACCCTTTTTATGTGAAAGCAGGTATAGGCTCCGTTATTATGCCTCTTGGAGAAATATACTATACGTCTGATCGCTCGAGAAATATGGTGTATGGTGCGCACCTCAAGCACTTGAGTTCATTTGGCGACATCAAAGACCGCAACAAGGTCATTTATGCCCCTGCGCAATACGATCGGAGTTCGGCCAATGCTTATTTTGGCCTCAACGAGCGCAATTATCAGCTCAAAATCGATGGAAACTATAGCAATAACGGCTTTCATTATTATGGTATTCCCAATGATACAATTGCAGCCGACAGCATCGCACAGCGCTTTCAGCTGATGAAGGGGGCAGCAGAATATGTTTGGTTGCGCGGTGACTCCGCTAAGCTCAATTTGTCTTTTCAAGCAAATTACCAGCATTTCTTAACCCTCCCGTCCGACTCCACAAAAATTTGGCGCAGCAAAGAAGACAACTTTGCATTTAAAACCCGCGGTTGGTACAATTACAAAAACGAACACTTTTATGCCGATTTAGGCCTGCGCTACAACGGCTACAAACGCGGTATTTTAGACAGTGTTTACGCCATCGGCGACACCGGTTTTGTAGTGAACAACAACATCATCGATTTCAAGCCTGGCGTCTGGACCCAAGCCTTGAGCGAGCGTCTAAAAGTAGAGCTTGGCGTTACGATTACTGCTGATATCGGCCAACTCGGCACAGACTTTTTTGTGTATCCAAATGCGGAGTTCAAGTACGCGATGTTCAACAACATCTTTATTCCTTATATTGGATTGAGGGGCGGACTCAAGCAAAATACTTTACAGGGGCTTACACAAGCCAATCCGTTTATACGCACCAATATTGCGTTGCGCAACGAGCACAATCCATATGATATCTACGCGGGCTTCAAAGGTTCGCTGAGCAAAACATTAAGTTTCAATGTAGGTGTACACTTCTTACACATTGAGAACAAAGCCTTTTTTGTGACCGATACTTTGGCCACTTTCGACAACTACCTCACCGTTACTTACGATACACTGAACCAAACAACTTTCGAAGGTTCGATGACTTATCAAGCTGGAGAGAAATTGAAAATTGATGTGCTGGG
Organism: Crocinitomicaceae bacterium; assembly: GCA_044354735.1. Lineage (GTDB taxonomy): Bacteria > Bacteroidota > Bacteroidia > Flavobacteriales_D > Crocinitomicaceae > UBA952. The sequence continues at coordinate 1,424 of JBIKZM010000085.1, read as the reverse complement.
CCGCTACAACATGTATCAATTGTACCACAACGCCTTTGCTTGGAACCTACCAGTGCTGCAGTTTACGGCAAGAGGCGCGTACAACTTATACGATAAATTTTATGCCCAAATTGATGCCAATGTAGAGACGGGCCGTAAAGCACTCGTGCGCGCAGGTGCCCCAGACGCACAACTCGAAGGCACACAGACTTATGTAGACCTCGGGGCAATTGTCGATGTCAATTTGGCTTTAGAGTACCGCTATACGCCAAGAGTTTCTTTGTTCTTACAAGCCAATAATTTAGCTGCTCAACGCTACAACCGCTGGTATAGTTACCCGGTTCAGCCTTTTCAAGTGATGGGCGGCATTACGGCGCGTTTCTGATGCAAACTGAAGGGTTTGTCTTAGTCGACATTGGTGCTTCAAATGAAGCTTTTCGGCTTCAAGCAATCACACTTTCTGCTCTCCAAAGTGATGAGGTACTCATCGAATCCGAAGCTTTTGGACTCAATTATGCAGACGTAATGGCGCGCTTGGGTTTGTACCGCGAGGCGCCCCCAAGACCCTGTGTGCTGGGTTATGAACTGGTTGGGCGCATCACCGAAGTGGGTTCAGCTGTGGATCCCGCATTGGTGGGCCAACGCGTTTTGGCTTTTGCGCGTTTTGGTGCGTATGCAAGGCATGCCAAAACCACTTCAAATGCAATTGTTGCGATTGCCGATATGCCCGCTCATGAAGCACTGCCTTTTGCTACCCAAGGCGTAACCGCACATTATATGGCTGAAGTACTTTCACCTATTCAGGCACATGACCGCGTTTTGGTGCATGCAGCAGCAGGTGGAGTAGGCAGTTTTTTGGTACAGTTGGCCAAGCGAAAGGGCGCCATTGTTTACGGCAAAATTGGCAGTGATGTCAAGAAAGCATATCTACAATCTTTAGGTGTTGACGTGGTTGTGAATTACAAGAAAGAAGCTTATTCCAAAACTTTAGCAACGCATTTAGGGCAGCAAAAACTCTCTGCCTCATTCAATGCCGTAGGCGGGAGGTCTGCAAAAACCGATTTGAAATTGCTTGGCCCCGGTGGAAGGTTGTTTCTTTTTGGAGGCGCAGATTTAGCCACTAGAAAAGGGCTTTTTGGCAAATTGTCGTTTTTATGGGAGATGGGTTTTGTTTTGCCTATAGGCCTGATGATGCAATCTAAAAATATTTTGGGTGTCAATATGCTCAAAATTGCAGAAGCACATCCGCAAGTGATTCAAAATAGCATGGCAGAAATGCTGCGTTTGTATCACAACGGAGAACTTCAGCTTCCGCACAACTCTACTTATCATTTTAGTAAGTTTACCGAAGCTCACGAAGCCCTTGGCGAGGGGCAAACAACAGGAAAGATTGTGGTGAGTTGGATTTAAGCCTTTGCGCTAAATAACCCTTTCAAAAAATTAAA